>JAKUUI010000032.1 GCA_022448485.1 SAR324 cluster bacterium | reverse complement strand
TTCAGCAATGCCACTGTCTACGGCTTCACCAAAAATTTTGCCGTGATGCTCTGCAATTACACCATCGATCACCAGGCGTCTTTCCCCGAGTGTCTCTAGAGTTTTTTCTTCATTTTCTCCCATCATCTTGCTGAAACCGACTACGCCGGAAGCAAATATGGGGCTCAATTTTCGTTCCATTTTTTGCTATTTTTCAAGTGTGGTAAGCAGCTGACTTTCTGAGACTTACCTAAGTACCCAGCTCACTGCATCCTCCAGCCGGTCATCTCCCCAGAACAGTTCACCGTCTACGATAAAACTTGGGCTGCCGAATATACCTTTTGATTGAGCAGATTCTGTCTGGCAGGAATAGGCTTCACCAGTTTCCTCACCTGTGGCAAGTTTCAGAATCCGTTCCGGATCCTGATCGATCTCCATGAGACTTTCTGAAACATTTGGTTCACTTCCGGGTTCCAGCCACTTGAGGAACCATCTCCAGTAAGTCGCTCGGACATAATCGGAGCACCAGCCTTCCTGCATTCCGAGTACCGCAATTCTGTTTGCAAGATCAAACTCCTTCAGCGGATAAGGGGCAGGAACCCTAGCCTCAAATCCATAGCCGCGTGCCCGCCGCTGAATGTCCCGCCACATATAGTCTACCTTCGCCTGCTTTGTTGGAGGAAAAGGGACGTTGTCCATCTCGCGCATGATCTTTCTTACACTGAAAGGCTGCCAGGAAAACGATACTTCAAATTTTCTTTCCACCTCTTTGAGACGGCTAACTGAAAGATAAGTGTAGGTGCTGCCGATGGAAAACCAGAATTCAATTTCTTTCATGTATTTAGTTTTTTAATAGCTTAAGCGTTTACATTGACTTAAGGTTGTTCAAGTCAAAAGTGACCGAATCATAACACTCAAATAATGAGGTGTCAACAGATTTTCCCCTTGAATTATGACCTGTTTTCTTGGCGAGTTTAAGCTACAGGTTGAAGTTTGGTTTTTTTCTGAAAACCATGAAAGAATTTATTTTCAAAAAGATTAAAAATCAGTTTTTTATGCTTTGAAATGACATTGTCATGTGCTGGCAAACCGATAAAAGATTTCTATTAATATTAGGACTGTTTATTTATCATATAATTTTAAGCGAGTTTAATTCAGCCTACAATTTTTCAATGTTCAGGCAATTATGCCAGCACTGACCCCACGATTTGCGGATGTCCGCGTAAAAAAGAGTCGGCGTCCATTTCCTGTTTACCTTCTGGTTTGAGGCGCAAGATTCGCAGGCCGCTGTAGAGTGAGCCCACAATCAATTCAGGATATATTTTTCCTGGCTCAAAGTTTCCGCTCACAACTTCGACTTTTGTCAGCTGAAGTCTCTGTTTGTTTTCGGAGTTTCCCGGCATGCTGTAAAAGCTAAAAATCCCGGGCCAGGGTACATAGGCACGCAACTTTCTTTCAATTTCAATTGCTGTTTCCTCCAGCCAGCGAACGTGCCCCTCTTCTTTTTTGATGATTTGGCAGTAAGTTGCTTCGGTCTCAATTTGCCCTACAGCATTAAAATCTCCTGCAATCAATTTTGGCAAAGTGTCATGAATCAGCTGAGCTCCAATTTCTGCCAGCCTGCTTCCCAATAGCGGAGTTGTGTCATCCTGACGAATGACTTCCTGTTTGGAAATCGCAACCAGTGGTCCTGCATCAAGACGCAAAACCATTTTTTGTAAAGACACGCCAGTTTTTTCGAATCCTGAAGCAATAGCTGCCTGAACCGGAGAGGCTCCACGCAACTGGGGTAAAAAAGAAAAATGCAGATTGAAACAGCCGATCTTTGGAATGTCTAAAAACGACTGGGGAAGAATTTGTCCGTAAGCGCAGACTAAAACCAATTCCGGCGCTAACGAACTCACCAACTCAATGGTTTCTGCGCTTCCCGCTTTTTCAGGAGTGTGAACTGTCAGTTTCTTCCCTTGTGCGTATTGTTTTAAGGGTGAAGGCTGAAGCTGCTGCTTGCGCCCTACACGCCGGTCCGGTTGGGTTAGGACGGCGCTGATTTCAGTACCGGAGTCCAAAACAGCCTGTAAAGAAGGGGCCGCCCACTCCGGGGTTCCCATGAAAACTATGTTCATTTTTTAGTTACAACGCGAGTTACTGAATTAATTTTGACTGCAGTATTCGTAATAATTCAAAATGCTACACTTCTTTATCGTTCATGTGAAGCAGGAATCTATTATTTCAGATACTTACAAGTTTCTGGATTCCAGCTTCCGCGTAAATGACAACGTTTTACGAGTTTGTCATGACTGGCCATTCTATAGTTTAACTTGCTTTGCGAACGATTTGGGATTAAAGTTCTTTTTAGTTCATTTTATAAACAGATGACCTTGTACAAAGTCTGAAAAAGTACTTTCTTGTTATTCCCGCAAAAGCCGGGATCTGGTTTTTTAGTTAATTTCTTGGTTTCCTGGTTACAGTGCTCGCGGGAATGACAGCTTTTTATGAATGCATTGAAACTATTTCTATTTTATTCAGGAGCTGACCTGTGGAAGAACTAAACCTCGACAATCCATTAGATCCAAAAAAATTAGAACCAGTTTCTGTTGAAGAAACGCCTGAAATGCTTTATGACCAGATGCTCAACCGAGGTAAGGAATTGCTGAAAAAACCATTGCAGGGCGGCGGTGAATCACGGGTTCGGGTGCAGCACAGCAAAGGGCGGATGACTGTTTGGGAACGGATTAAAGTACTGACTTCCGCAGAACCACACATAACTTTTCAAAACTGGGGTTCGGAACTGGACGGGGCCGGAATTGTTACTGGAATTCTCAATATTGATGGGCGCGATGTTGCAGTTTACGGTCACGATTTTACCGTACGTGCAGGTTCGATCGATGCAACAAACGGTGGAAAAATAGCCCGCCAGATTTTAATGGCCGCAGAACACGGCATTCCTTTGATAGGAATGAATGATTCCGCTGGTGCCTTTGTACCAGCTGGTGTAGGAGGGCTTGACGGGTATTCTGAAGCTTTTTCCGCAATGCGGAAAATCAGCGGTGTTGTTCCTTCAATCCTGCTGATGTTCGGTTACAATGCCGGAGGCGGAGCCTATCTGCCTCGGCAGGGATCTTTCGTGATTCAGCCTGAAAATACTTTTTTTGGTCTGACCGGGCCGGATGTTGTACGTGAAGCACTGGGTGAAGATATTACTGCTGATGATTTGGGAGGGCCGAAAGTTCACAGTAAAAGCGGTGTGGTTGACTTGACTGCTCCGGATGAGCTGGGTGCTCTGCGGACGGCTTTGCGGCTTTTGCATTATCTGCCGGACAATAATCACTCTGCACCTCCCTTTCGTTCAACCTCGTTATCGCTGGAAGATTATATTGAAGAGGAGGCAATTCTGCTCCATAAAACATTCACAAATCCAGTAACAGGTTTCAACACCCCTTTTGATATGCGTTTAATTTTACAGCAACTTGTGGATTATGGTGATTATTTTGAAATTCAGCAAGCCCGCGCAAAACAGCTGACCACGGCATTTGGGAGAATGGGCGGTCATGTGGTGGGTTTCATTGCCAACAACAGCGCTTTTGCGTCCGGAAACATCGATATGGAATCCTCCAGAAAAGGCGCAAAATTCATTCGTTTTTGCAATCTCTACAATATTCCGGTTATTTTTCTTGAAGATGTCAGCGGCTATGCTCCGGGTTCTGAGCAGGAACGTGCCGGAATCGTTCAGGCAGGTCGAGAATTATTGGATGCAATCATAGATCTGCGCGTGCCGCGATTGACTTTGATCGTTAGGAATGCTTTTGGTGGAGCATACTGCGCCTGGAACAGCTATCACGTCGGCGGTGATTTTGTCTTTGCCTTGCCAAGTGCAAGAATTGCAGTGATGGGGCCGGCCGGAAGGCAATTTGTTTATAAAGATGAATTTCGAGAAATTCTTAAGAATTATCAGCTAAGTCTTGATTCCGGAATGAAGGAAAACGAAGCCGGAATTGTTCGCGATCAGGCAATGGCAAAACTGACTGCTCGTTATGAACGGGAATTGCTCAATCCGGAAGAAGCCCTGAGGCTTGGTTCTGTTTCCAGGATTGTGATGCCCGGACACAGCCGGAAGGTTTTGGGCAATACTCTTTGTTATCTCCTGCGGCATTATCAACCCTCTGCGATGGACGGGCCGCAGAGAGAATAGCTAAAACAGCTTGAAAAATCTAACAAAAAGTGTACCTTAGGTTATCTGAAACTCTTCGTTTATCTGCAGCATAAATCACATCTTTCATTTTTATATGCTTAAATTTCTCGGTCACCGGGGCCGTACACTTGTTATTCTTATTTTGCTTGGTACGCTACTGGGAATTATTTTGTTTTTGAACAAGATCCTCTTTCCTTTTCTGCTGGCCAGCTTTCTGGCCTATGTTCTGTCACCAGTTATTGATAATCTTCATCAGAGAAAAATCCGCTCGCATAGCATTTCTCGCGGAGGTGCGGTTCTGTTGGTTTACTTCGTAATTTTGCTTGTGCTGATTGGAGGAGGAAGTTATGTTGTACCGAAAGTTTCTGCAGAAATGGGATACATGATTCAAGAATTTCCCAAAGCTGTAACAAAAATCTCAAAAGAATGGGGGCCAGTTTTAGATGAAAAAATAAGTGACATTTCATCTCTCTTTCCGGAACCAACCATAGTGGAACCCCTGCCGACCATTGAAAATATTGAGCAGGTAGACGAAACTGAGGAGATCCAAAAAGAAAACGGTGAATTACATAAAATTCTGGACGGTTACACATATGAAATTCGTGGACTTGATTCGGATCGAATAGAGATTGTTCCACACCGGAAAACCGGCAGCGAAAATGGAAATGCAGAAAATCCCAAAGCTCCAGTCGATATGCAAACTCAATTATCTCTGCTGGCAGAGGAAGGTGTGGCCCGGCTGAAAGATAACATGGTTCGCTTTCTGGGGTTGGGACGTCAGCTGATTGCAGAGATAGTTGGATCTGTCTTTACCTTATTTTTAACCTTCATGGTTGCGGCATTTATTCTTGTGGACACAGAACGTGTTTTGTCTTTTTGGCGTTCCCTTGTGCCAAAGCAGTATCATGTGCGTTACAGCGAACTGCTGAAAAGTCTTGATAAAGGATTAAATGGAGTGGTGCGCGGGCAGTTGATTATTTGTTTAGTCAATGGGATTTTGACCTTTATCGGTTTACTATTAATTGGAGTCCCCTTCGCATTCACACTTGGACTTGTAGCCATGGTTTTTTCATTGATCCCCATTTTTGGTACCATTCTTTCTAGCATTCCAATTGTGATTATGGGACTGACAATTTCATTCAGCACAGGCCTGTTAGCGCTTTTCTGGATTTTGATGATTCATTTTATTGAAGGAAATTTTCTCAATCCAAAAATTATGGGTACAGCAGCACATATTCATCCTGCTCTGATTGTGTTTGCTCTGGTAACCGGAGAATATATGGCTGGAATAGCAGGTGCGCTGCTGGCAGTTCCAGTGTATTCCATTCTACAGACATTTTTCTTTTTTCTGAAATCGATGGTTGAGGAAATTGAAAAAGATCTCGTTGCAGAATTAGAAGCCTCTCAATAAGCCCTTTCATTAACTGTTTGATTCAAAAGCCTGATGTCTGAATATGTAAAATTTGCGCATGAACTTGCTGATGCTTCCGGAAAGGTGATTCGCAAATATTTTCGTTCAAAAATGACGGTTGAGGATAAACCAGATGACAGCCCGGTTACGGTTGCAGATCAACAGACTGAATCTGTTATGCGTCAGATGATTTCAGAAAAATATCCTGAGCATGCTATTCTGGGCGAAGAACACGGCTATCAAGCCACAGGTAGCAGATGGAAATGGGTGCTGGATCCGATTGACGGAACCAGAAGTTTTGTCGCTGGAATGCCGATTTTTGGGACTTTGATTGCCCTACTTGACAGGGAAGTTCCGCAATTAGGAGTTATTGATATGCCGATTTTACGCGAGCGTTGGTTTGGTTTTCGGAAGAGGGAATGTTATTTTTATCCCAGTCAGGATGACAGAAAACCAACTTCCTGTATGGTTTCCAAACAAAAAAAAGTAGAGCAGTCCATCCTTTACAGTGCAGATCCTGACATGTTCAATAACTTTCAGAAACCGCGTTTCGATCAGGTTTCTGCTCAAGCAAAATTGGTCCGTTTTGGTGGAGATTGCTACAACTACGGCTTGTTGGCTTCCGGATTCATAGATCTGGTAATTGAAGCAGATCTCAAGAGTTACGATGTGATGGCGCTTGTTCCGGTGGTAGAATCTGCTGGTGGTATCATCAGTGACTGGCAGGGAAGCAGCGATTTTGGTGATGAATGGGATGGCTGCGTTGTGGCCGCTGCATCTCTGGAATTACACGCGCAAGCCCTGAGTCTGTTGCAGACTGATTAACTTTTCCATAAAAAAAATATGCACATTTCACGTTTCCCACGACTCCATTTTGCGCACCTTCCGACTCCTCTGGAGCCTCTCGAAAAACTGAGCAAGTTGCTTGGCGGGCCGCAGCTTTTTATAAAACGCGACGACTGTACGGGACTTGCCACTGGAGGCAATAAAACCCGCAAGCTAGAATTTCTGCTGGGTGAAGCCCTGCAGAGAAACGCAGACACAATCATCACTCAAGGCGCAACACAATCCAACCATGTGAGGCAAACGGTCGCGATTGCAGCCAGGTTAGGACTGCGCTGTGAAGTTTTGCTGGAACACCGTACAGGCAGCGAAGATCCGGACTATTTAGAAAACGGTAATGTGTTGATGGATCGGCTTTTTGGAGCAAATATCCTCTCGGTTCCAGCTGGAACTGACATGGATGCTGCCATGGAAGAAATAGCAGATGAAATACTAATAAACGGGGGGAATCCCTACATTATTCCCGGGGGAGGATCAAATCCGACCGGTGCACTCGGTTATGTAAATTGTGCCATGGAACTTGTGGGACAGCTCAACGATCGAAGTTTGAGGATTGATCATCTGGTTACCGCTACTGGAAGTGCCGGAACCCAGGCAGGTCTTTTGTCAGGTATGGAAGGAACCCGGAGCGGAATTCCTGTGTTGGGGATTTGTGTGAATGCTGACAAAGAAACTCAGGAGGAAAAAGTGTTTGCTCTGGCCGAAAAAACTGCCGATTTCCTCGGAATTTCAGGAAGTGTTAAACGCGAATCAGTTGTTGCAAATGGGGACTACATCGGACCGGGTTACGGATTGTCGACAGAAGGAATGATTGAAGCAGTCCAATTGCTGGCTCGTGAAGAAGGGATTTTGCTAGATCCTGTCTACTCTGGAAAAGGGATGGCAGGCTTGATTGACCTCATTCGACTGGGAAAATTCAGCAAAGATGAAAACGTAGTTTTTCTACACACCGGCGGTTCCGCAGGTTTGTTTGCCTATAGAAAAACTTTTACTGCATAAAGCCGCATACACAGGATGATTTACTGATAAGCTCACTTAATCAGTAAATCATGTTATGCTCATGATTATTGCGGAAGAATCTAATACTCCATAATCATTCAGGGTCTACACTACGCTTTGACCAGAATGACAACGGAAAAGAATCAAAAGCAGCAAATCCATTATCCCCGTCGGGACACCATTTGCTTGTTTTTTCAAGAGATAGTCCGGAGATTTGTGCCTGAAATGTGGATTACAGGGATTCGTGATCCAGCCGGTTCATTCCGTTAAAAGCTGCAACGCGGTAGGCTTCATCGAGTGTGGGCGAGTTAAAAACCGTGTTCATGAAATATTTAATAGTCCCCTCAAAGTACATTACTGAATGCCCTAAGTGAATCAATTCTGAGGCATGTGGCCCAATGATGTGGACACCTAGTATTTTGAGATTTTCCGGATCAAAGAGCAGTTTGAGTATTCCCTCCTCTTCACCCATGATGTGGGCACGGGAAATTTCTTTAAAATGAGCGACACCGATTTCGTAGGGAATGCAAGCATCTGTCAATTCTTCTTCCGTTTTTCCTACCATCGAGACTGCAGGCATCGTCCAGATTCCAAGTGGCAAATCACTAGGCATTTTTTCCGATTCAAGTTGATCGAAAGCATGCAAAACGGCAATCCGCGCTTGGGCCTTAGATGTGGAAGCCAAACTCGGAAAACCGATCACATCACCGACCGCATAAATATTTGGCTGGGCAGTTTGAAAATTTGCATTCGTTTTGATCACTCCATTGTTGCCCAGCTCCACTCCGACTTTATCCAGGTTCAAACCACTTGAATTTGCAAAACGTCCTGTTGCCACCAGCACTGTTGAGCAGGGTAAAACTTTCTGGCTTTCCAGTTTGACATGCACTTCATCCGCACTGATTTTTTCAATGCCCTCGACGCTCTCTCCCAGACGCAAAGTAATGCGCTGGCTGCGCATCTGGTACATTAAATTCTCTGCAATTTGGCGATCGACAAAGGGTAGAACGTTGCGGTTGCGTGCGATGAGATTTACACGGATGCCCAATTTTGAAAAAATAGAGGCGTACTCGCATCCGATCACGCCTGCACCAATGATGGTTACTTTTTTCGGCAGATGCTTGATGTCAAGGATTGTGTCCGAATCAAAGACGCTTTCGTAATCGAAAGGTGCCCATTTCGGTCTGTGCGGAGATGAACCAGTGGCGATAATCGTGTAATCTGCCGTGATTTCAAACTTCTCACTACCATCAGCAGGGGTGATTCCCAGCATGGAGGCTGACTGGAAAAGAGGTGTACCATTGATAACTGTGATGTGATTTTTTTCGAAGTTGCGTTGTAAGGAATTTTCCTGATCCTGGATCACCATTTCCTTACGATACATCAATTCTTGTGTCGTCAGATTTTCTTTAAATGTAATGTCAATTCCGTGAGTTTGCTGGCGCAGCAGCGACAAGTGCAACACTGTTTCCCGTAGTGATTTGGATGGAATCGTGCCGGTGTGAAGGGAGGCTCCACCGAGGCGTGGCGATTTCTCGATCAGTGCTACCTGTTTTTTAAGTTTACTGGCCTGCGTTGCACTCTTTTCGCCTGCTGGCCCGGAGCCGATTACAATGATGTCGTAATGACGAATATCCTGCATTAATTTCCTTTTTTGACTTATCTCAATTGTAACAGAATGAAAGTGATTGGACCAAACATGCGAGACTATACCAGCCTTAGTCAGGTATAAAGATAAGGAGGAATTCAGTCAAAGAGGTACTAAGTTTTAATTTTTCGTATTTGTTGTTAGCAAAGTACAAATCGCAATAATAGTAAAGCATTTCTAGACACAAAAACAATCTTATATAACGAGCAGTTGCTTTTAATACTGGTCTTCTGAATTGCTTTAGCTCAGAGGTTCATTAAGTTCAATAACGTAACCGTCCGGATCTTTGATGAAGGCAAGAATTCGGGTTCCGTTTTTCATTGGTGAGGGTTCCTTGCTAAACTCCACGCCATGCTGTTTCAAATAGGCACTTGTCGTATAGACATCAGACACCTTGAGCGCAAGATGCCCCCATGCATTCCCTTTGGTGTATTCTTCCTGCTGGTCCCAATTGTAGGTCAGTTCGAGATTCGTACCATCGTCCTCACCAGTGTAGCCAACAAAAGTGTTGGTGAATCTACCTTCAGGATATTCAGTTTTACGGTGAACTTTCATGCCTAGAATTCTCGTGTAAAAATCAAGACTTCGTTCCAAATCTTTGACTCGCAACATAGTATGATCAAGGCGAAAATCTGGCAAGGGTAGTTTTGCATCAGTCATTATTTTTTTCCTGTAGAGAGTTTTTGTTTAAAGCAGGACGAATAGAGTTGGCGACCAACTCCTGAAATCTACGCACACTGGATTCCCAATGTGGTGATAAGATCCCTCCTTGCTCAGCCACTTCTGAGTGACGTCCTTCCTGAAGACGTTCGCAAATCTCGTGATCTTCTTTGTGTACGTTTTCCCAAAGCCTTCTGATATTTTCGACTGTTTCGGGGTTTTGATCCGAATCTTTGTGCAGATAGATAACTCGTCGTTGGCTGGTAGTTCCTGCGGATATGGGTCGATTGAGATGCACACCAATCTGATCAGGATAGTATATACCCAGTACAAAGTTCGGAAATAGTGTCAAATACCTTGAACTGACGGCCAGCGTTCCTTCCTGAGCCTTGACTTGTTGCCCGGCACTCAAGTTAACCCCACTACCCAAACAATGTCCGTCACAGATGGTATAGTGTTCAACTAATGGCTGACTGGTTGTTTTTTTGTGCACAAACTGTACATGATACGGCTCAATGAAATTTTCCATCAGAAACTTCCAATTCGTTTTTATTTCAGTAAATTCAATACTGGCGACCGCAAAAAAACCATCCAAATCGAAACCTGTTAATAGTTTCTCCAAGGGGGCGAGGTAAGACTCGAACGATGCCGTATCACCATTAAGATTGACAAATAACCAATCTTGGAACAATCGGCATGGTACCTCTATCAGACCGTGGTCTTCCAGTTTAAAGTCTTCCGGCAGTTCAGTTTTTTGACCACCGAAGAAAGGTGCTGCCCGCAATTCTCCATCAAGATTATATGACCACCTATGATACGGACAGGTAATCAGGCTTTTACAATTGTGAGGTTTGCTAACCAGTTTCAGGCTGCGATGTCGGCAGATATTGTGGAATGCACGTATTTTATTTTTAGAACTGCGTACAAGAAACAAAGGCTTTCCTGCCACCTGGACAGGCGTTATGTCACCGACATGAGCAAGGTCATGCGCGAAACCAGCGAATGTCCAGGATTTTGCAAATAAATGATCGGATTCCAGCTCATAAAATTCATTGCTGATATAAGCTCTAGGGGGTAGACCGTGTTTTATAGCTTTGTTTTGATCGAACGATGAAAAAATATCTGTTCCCGTTGACTGAGTCATAAGCGGCTATCATATTGGTAATAGACTCTTCAGCTAAATTCATTCTGGCAAGGGTTGACTGTTGAAAAATATTCTGCGAATATCATATCATATTCCCATAAATATTTGAATTTCGATAATAAAAAATTAATATATTTTCGAAATCGTTAACATTTAGCAAAAGACAGTAAACAATTCTAATTAATTATAATTTCTAAAATTCGGTGCTCGATTCACTGCATGAAGATTTGAACAGAAAAACCGTGTGAATACCGCAAAAACACGGTCGGTTGCCCTATAAAGGATATCGCCAAAGTTCTGTTCGTTGCGGAGGGAACAATTCGGAGCCGTGTACAAAAAATGAGGGGGTCTGGGATGTCGAAAATTATAGACTTTACAGATCCCATGGATATCAAATAGCACGAAGATGCAATGCTCAGCATTAAAGTGGCTGCGCTTTACACGTCATGAGAAGTTACGGAGCGCTTATCGGAGTCCAGCGAGGTCGTTTACGTACTTTGAGTTTCAGACTGTTTTGATCTGATGTTTGAGGATTTTTGAGATTCAACAATAAAATTCCAAACTTGTTGGAACGTCATTAGTTTTGGTTTTGCAGAAATCGATCAATTTAAGATAATGGCTGTAATTGAAGTTTTCAAGAATCAGTTTCTTTTGAAATGTCAAGTCCTGTTAGAATTTATTCAACATTTAACAATCACTAAAAAAAACGGCGAAGGTAAACATTATGATCCATAACTACCACGAAAATTTTATAGACGCACTCCCTGAACCACTTCGTGTCAGAGAAGAGAAAAAAAAGCTAGAAGCAGCGGGAGTAAAGTACATTCTCTCCTGTTGGATTGATTTGCTGGGTGTCCCCAAAACCAAACCAGTGCCGATCAGTGATTTTGAATTATTGTGCTTGGGCAAGGGACCTCAGTTTGCAGTTCATTCAATTTCTTTCGTTCCCGAACTTGGCCCCGCGGATTCAGATCAGATTCCCGTTCCTGACTTGGACAGCCTAATCATCTGCCCTTGGGACAAGACTTGTGCCTGGATGTTTGCTGACCTTTGGTGGAATGATCGCCATTACAATCTTTGCCCGCGAAGCGCCCTTAAACGAATAGTACAAAATGTTTCAGAGCAGGGTTACGAGGTCTTTGCAGGGATTGAGCCGGAATTTATTGTAATGAAATGGCAGGATGGGAAGCCAGTAAAAGCTTTTGATAATGACCCAAATTCTGGTGAGGGGCTTCGGCCACGACGTCAAGCTTTCGGATATGACGTCGAGTTTTCCATAGATTCAATGGGATTTTTGGGAGAATTGATCGATATTATTGAGGAACTCGGGTGGAATCTGCACGATGTAGTGGCAGAGGGGGCATACTCCCAGTTTGAACTAGATTTTCATTACACTGATATCTTGAGCATGGCTGACCGTTTAGTCTTTTTGAGGGTCTTACTTAAAGAAGTTGCAAAGCGTCACGGTAAATTTATAACTTTTATGCCCAAACCAACCATTGGAGACTGGCGTTCCGGAGCTCACATCAATACTTCCATGCAAGCGGTCGAAAATCCAGGAGTCAATATTTTTGAAACTGAGTCAGGGGGTTGGTCGGACTTAGTTTTTTGTGCAGTTGGTGGTTTGCTTCGGCATGGTGGTGCTCTGACGGGGATTGCCTGCTCGACTGTAAATTCTTACAATGGTCTTGTCCCGAAGGTAGGAGGTTTTGAAGGAGGAACTGTGACTTGGGCACCTACTCATATGACCTATGGTTACAACAATCGTTCTGCCATGTTACGTTTACCGCAGAGTCGTTTTTGTATTGAGAATCGGGCAGCTGACATGTGCATGAATCCTTATCTGTCACTGGGCATGACCGCAGCTGCCATGACCGAAGGGGTGGTCAATGGATACTCCCCGGGAGATCCTTTGAACCAGGATCTGTATGAAATGAGCGAAGAAGCCCTTGTCAATTCTGGTGCCCAGCGACTCCCACGGAATTTGTTAGAAGCCATTGAAATTTTGCGGACAGACAAACTAGTCCGGAAAGTTCTTGGAGAAACGATGATGGATTCCTATCTTCGCTACAAAACAGACGAATGGGAGCGTTACCATCAAGCGATTACCGATTGGGAAGTATCTGAATATCTGAGACTCTATTGAGATGAGACAATGAAAGAAGTGGTTCCCAAATTTTTCACAAATATTATCAGAGTTTACTCAAATTAAAATGGATCCCAAGTGCATAAATGTGAATCATTTCAGTCAAGGATCCTATGCCGGATACGATATTCGTTTTTCCTCTCAGTCAGACGATGAACTAACACAAGTGAGTCCATATACTCCGTGCGGAGAATACCTTCGTCGGTTCTGGCATCCGATATATATTAATGATGATCTCAAAGACTTACCAGTTGCGCTAAAAATTTTGGGCGAAGAACTTGTGTTGTTTCGTGATCTTTCAGGGCAGTTGGGTCTGGTGCATAAACACTGTCCACATCGTTTGGCCTCTTTGGAATATGGAAAATGTGAGGAGCACGGAATAAGATGTTGTTATCATGGATGGCACTTTGACACAGATGGAACCTTGTTGGATGCGCCAGGTCAACCTAAGAAACTCAATGAGAATCTAAAGCACAGAATTAAGCTGGGGGCTTATCCAGTTTTGCAGTACAAAGGACTGATCTTCAGTTATATGGGGCCAATTGGTGAAATTCCTGAATTTCAAATTTTTGACGCGATGGCCTTCGAAAATATGGAAATGGTGCCTTATAAAGCAGTATTTAGATGTAATTGGCTCCAAGTACTGGATGCAATTCTTGACCCGCTGCATACCAGTTTTCTCCACTCTAATATCGGACGGATGCAGTTCTCTGAAGGATTTGGTGAAGTGGGGCAGATGGACTTTTTTGAACGTTCGGTTTGGTTGCTTGGAGTGAATACACGTCGTGTAGGTGATCTTGTTTGGCTCCGTGTTAATGAACTTGTCCTCCCGAACTTTACCCAAGCGGGAAGTGCCTTTGCAGCTGATGGAACCGAACGACGATTGTATGGTCGAAGCTCATTTACCCGCTGGGTTGTGCCCGTAGATGACGAAAACACTATGGCCTTAGCTTGGGCTAACTTTGGGGAGCGAGGAGATCCGCCGGAATGGAACACTCCGGATGGGCCGGAACTCATTGAACAAGGTGAGGTATTCAACAGGAACTATGAAGAACGCCAAAGGTCACCTGGAGATGCTGAAGCCACAGAAGGTATGGGGAGCATCACCATACACAAAAATGAAAATCTTGTGGTAAGTGACCGTGGAATTACGATTTTACGCAAACGGTTGCGTGAACAAATTCGAGCCGTTAGAAAAGGCCAAACACCGGCCCGTGCTCATCGAGCAGAATCAGGGTGTATCCCAACATATGGTGGAGATACAATATTGCGTATTTCCCGATCTGGAGATCACGACGAGGCCCAAATTTTAAGCAACCTAGCCCATTCGTTTATGGAAATTCAGTATCAGGCTGATGCGATGAACGAGCAAGAAAGAGTACAGTTTGTTAGTGAGAAGCTGATAGAATTGGAAGCATCTGCACTAGGTTAGCATAGCGCTTTCACTGAAATCATTTATAAATTTTATATAAAAAGATGAGTTGATAGATGGTCAAAAACAAGCTCCGTATTCACATCAAGAACAATCATGCTTCGCAAGGAACATTTCCGCCTACCAAAGAAGGGGAAAAAGTGTTCACCATCACCGAAGAACGTTTTCTGGCAGCATGTGAACGACATCCTTTTGTTGCAGATCAGGTCGATACTTTCATTGACTGGGATCTGGACAATTTTATCAAATCTATGAAGACTACCGATGTTCTCGTTGCATGGGACTTACCGACCGGAAATCTATCAAAAGTCGCTCCACGATTGAAAATGATTCATATTATTGGTGCAGGCGTCGAACATCTTTGCCCCATGAACTGGGTTCCGGAAGGAGTCACTGTGGTGAACAACCGTGGTGTTCACGCTGCAAAAGGAGGACAATTTGGATTAATGTCTGTTTTGATGCTGAATAGCCGTATTCCTACCATTTTAAAAAATCAACAAAGGGCTCACTGGGAATCAATCTATTCCAGTCCGGTCGATAGCAAGATACTGTTGGTAATTGGTGTCGGAAACATTGGCGGTGCTGCTGGGAAACAATGTGCCAGATTGGGTATGGAGGTGATTGGGATCAGCCGACACGGTAATCCGGTGTCAGGATTCAGCCAAGTATTGACTCCAGATTATTTTGAACAGGTACTCCCTAAGGCCGATTTTGTCTTAATGGCAACTCCATTGACTCCAGAAACCAAAAATATGCTTGACAGGCGCAAACAATCTCTTATGAAATCCGGGGCAGGGATCATCAACGTTGGACGAGCCGGAACAATAGATTACAATGCGCTGGTTGATAACCTAAACCTAGGTAATTTTTCGGGAGCAATCATCGACGTATTTGACCCGGAGCCGTTGCCTCCGGAATCTCCCTTATGGAATACTCCGAATTTACTTGTAATGCCTCACATCTCAGCTGATGACGGGGACACTTATGTTGAGAAAACATTGGATTTGGTTTTTAAAAACCTTGAACGGTATATAAAGGGACAGGATTTTAAAAATGTTGTTCGCCCGGAATTGGGTTATTGAATGCCAGGGAGTGTTCCTTTATTGAGACAAGCAAAACTCAAGCAGATCAATATGCAAACTCCTCTACATCATTTTAAACTTGGGGACATAGAACTGCTTTCCGGTAAAGTTCTTCCGGAGGCAGTGTTGGCCTATAGCACATATGGAGAACTGAGTTCGGCCAAAGACAATGTGGTTCTTTTACCAACTTTTTACACAGGAGACCACATCCGGAACGAAGAATTTTTTGGTTCTGGACGAGCAATCGATCCTTCCAGACATTTCGTGATTTCTATCAATATGTTCGGGAATGGGTTCTCCTCCTCTCCTAGTAACTCTCCTCCACCAATGGATGGTCCTCACTTTCCAGACATCACCATCTATGACAACATTTTTTGTCAGCATCGTTTGTTGACTGAAAAGTTTGGCATTGAGCGAATTCGGCTTGTTACCGGTTGGTCGATGGCGGGTTGTCAGGCTTTTCACTGGGCTGCACAGTTTCCAAAGCAGGTGGAAGCTATTCTGCCATTTTGTGCGTCAGCTCGTACATCGATTCACAATTATGTATTTTTGGAAGGAGTCAAATCGGCTCTTACTGCCGATCAAAATTGGCACGACGGTCATTATGACTCGCCGCCGATATCAGGTTTAAAAGCGTTTGGACGAGTCTACGCGGGTTGGGCTTTTTCTCAAGCATTTTACCGGAAAGAGCTTTACCGAACTTTGGGCTTTGAGACGGTGGAAGAATTGCTACAGGATTGGGAAGCTGATCATTTGCAATGGGATGCGAATAATTTGCTGGCCAAATTAAGGACTTGGCAAAGTGCTGACATCAGTGCCAATCCAGTCTATGACGGCGATTTTCAACACGCCCTTGGTGCGACTAGGGCCAAAACCATTGTGATTGCTTGCAGTTCGGATTTGTATTTTCCTCCGGAAGACAATGAGATTGAGGTGCGCCAGATGCCAAATGCCGAGTTACGAACCTTTAATTCGCCTTGGGGACACTGTGTTGCTTCACCGGGGAACGATCCAGAATTCACCAGTTTCCTCGATAGTGCTATTTCAGAACTGTTGGAAAATAATTTTTCCTGACGTCCATCAGAACTTTTACACAAAATCCTTTGACATCAAAAGGAGACTCATCATGACTAAACCTATTGTATTCAATCGTGCAGACATTCAACATCGCAAAGATGGGCTGGAAGATGGCGGTACCTACATCAAACCATTCGTGACGATACGAAACAGCGAAAGCATGGCTGGTGGAGTAAATTTCTTGAAAAAAGTTTCTATTCCATGGGATTTGACCTGTGACGAAATCATCTATTGTCACGAAGGCAACTTTCGTTTGATGTGTGATGGAGAGGCCTACCATCTTGGCCCGGGAGATATGATGTTCGTTCCAAAAGGCAATCATATTGCTTACGAAACGGACGACGAGTGCAGCATCTTCTACGCTGCTTATCCCGTGAACTGGAAGCAATTGGCGGGTTTGACAGAAGTTCCGGGAATTGATCCTGAAGACATGTAAGCCAACAGGGAAGGCATAAAGCTGTACGTGCTGAAAACTAGGAAAAGTTAATTATCACGTTAGTCTATTTTTAGTTTGAGGCTCAGCTAGAGATCAGATCCGGGCGTTCATTTAGAAATTTGTCCAGTCCGGAAAGGTCTTCGCTGGCTTCTTTTAATCGTAGGACACCTTTTTCAAGCACAGATTGTTCTGCGGCAATTGAAAGACGCAAAAAGTGTTTTCCATCAGCACCAATTTGTCCGAAAGAATTGCGGTCCATCACAGCGACCTGATGCTCATAGAGGGCAAACATTTGGAAGAGGTTGGCCGGAGAACTTTGCTGCTCTATAGGGAGACGGTCATGCTTTTCTATGAGGTCAAGATTTTCACATACTCCTGAAATATTAGGGAATAAGTAAAATGCCCCTCCAGGCTTCTGGCAAGTTATCCCAGGGATGTCGTTGATTTGCTGCCAAATTAAATTTCGACGGGCCTCAAAAGTTTCCACCATTTTTTTCACAGCCTGTTTTGAAAGCGGGTTTTCAAGAGCTTCTCTTGCTGCTTCCTGATTGTAAGGCGGAACGCACGAGAAATAATTGATGTTTAGTGTTTTAAAAACGTCAGCTTCTTCAACTGTGGGAAAAACTGCATAACCGATTCTCCCGCCTGTCCAGGCAAATGTTTTTGAGAAGCCACTTGCAATAATCGTATTCTCTGACATTGCAGGAACTGAGGAGATTGAACGGTGCTGATGTCCGTCAAAAATGATGTTTTCATAAATTTCATCTGAATAAATTCGTACGTTCGGATGAGAGCGTTCTAAAATAACTCTAGCCGTCTCTTCAAGCAGTGCTTGGCCGGCAACGCCTCCTGTCGGGTTGGACGGAAAATTGATGTAAATAAGCTTTGTTTTTGGCGTTATTAAATTTGCAAGTTCCTCTGGAGAAAATGTAAAATTTGCAGATTCTTCAAGATGCAACGGCACCGGAAGCGCGCGTACATAACGGATAAATGATTCATAAATCGGAAATCCCGGACTTGGATAAATAACTTCGTCCCCTGGCTCACAGTATACTTGCTGTGACAAACCAATCGAAGGTTTACCTCCGGGAAAGACAACAATCTTTTCCGGATTGGTTTTCAAACCGCGGGTTTCATTGATCTGATTGCTGATCGCTTTGCGCAAGGAAAGTAAGCCTTTTGGATCACAATAATGGGTATTGTCCAGGTCTAACTGCCGCTTGATTTCTCCCTTTATATGTTCCGGGACTGCAAAATCTGGCTCTCCCAAATTCAATTTTATTACTGCCCCTTTTTTTTGTTCAACATGAACAATATGTGGTCCGACCTTGAATGCGTTTTCGGTATCAATCCGGGTGTTTCGTTCTGCAAATAAATTCATGTTCTGCCAGGATGTTTATGCTAGTGTTTATTTCTCTGTGAAAACCCGAATTAATTTCAAGTTGTTAAGAAACAATGTTACTTGGTTTTTCGTCAACGAAGTTCTCGATATTTTCAATCATTTGATCGGACAGAGTCTGCATTGCTTCGGTACTTGCCCAGGCGATATGTGGTGTAAGAATAAAGTTTGGCCGTGAAAGGAGCTGAAGGTATGGATGATTATTAGCTGGTGGCTCGGTAGCTAGAACATCAATTGCTGCACCTGCGATCATTTCTTCTTTTATAGCCTTACATAGATCTGCTTCGTTGATTACTGCTCCCCGGGCAGTATTGATGACGATTGTAGAATTTTTCATGCTCCGGAAGGTCTCAAGATTAAGTAGATTTTCTGTCTGTGGAGTCAATGGACAATGGACCGAAACTATATCCGCTGTGGACATGAATTCCTTATGTGGCATGAATGTTTTTGCCCTGCGATCTTCATCCTTCACAAAATCGTGATCGAGAAAGACGGGTTTCATACCGAATCCGTTCAACCCGATTGCAGCAACGGAACTTCCCAACGATCCCTCACCAACGATCCCCAGGATGCTACCACGAAGATCATCAATCCGGTGGTTGAAGAAACAGAATTGTGCAGCCTTCAGCCATTCACCTCCTGCAACATCCTGTCTGTAACCTACGAGGGCTCGTTTCAATGATAGGATCAGTGCAAATGTATGTTCGGGGACCGTATTGACTGCGTACCCACGGATATTGGAAACAATGATACCGCGTTTGTTACATGCTTCCACATCTACGATATCAGAACCTGTTGCAGCAATGGCGATCATTTTCAAATTCTGACACTTCTCCAGTGTAGCTTTTCTTATTGGTGCCTTATTGGTGATTGCGATAGTTGCATCTTTAAGCCGCTCCTTAACGTCTTCCGCTTTAGTACGGTCATACTCCGTCCATTCGTGTTTGAAGGACGGACGGCGGATGTCAATGTGTGGAGCAATTGTGTCGCGATCCAAAAATACTATTTTGTGTACCATTTTTATAAAAGATCAAAATTCTTAACAAGTTTGTGAGCTGAATTGCCCATTAAACCAGCATTTATGTTCGAGAGCTAAAAGTCAAGTGAAGGTTTTTCAGACGATTTATTTCTCATTACGTCCAAAACAAAAAACTGCGCTGGCCACAAAGAGGAACTGTAAACAAAAACCTATGAAAACCTGATCGACAAGCAACAGAGGTTCAATTCGTTGAAAATTTGCAAAGGCTGGTGAAAAAACTGCTACTACAAAAGACAGAGAGCCAAAGACCACTATCAGCTCCACTTTTTCACGAAAAAAAACCAAAAATAAAGGCAGTAGTATTAGCGTATTGAGAATACCTTGTCCCCAAAGCAACATGATTTTTTCTTGCACTGAAATAGGTGGTAAACTTAATAACTCCTGCAAGCGCCCCATCCAGAATGGTGAGGTAAAACTTTCGTCAAAGGTGCTATGCAAAATAAAAAATAACAACGTGTAAAGTAAACCGCAACCAAACAATTTTAGTAAGCCAGACAGGTTTAACTCTTTTTGTAATCTCTTCCAAAGCAAACCCAGACTGATGACTTTTTGCTGAGATGGAAGCAGAATGGGTGCTAAAATACTGACTGTAAATGCTGCAATAACTTCTGGGAATAAAAGAAGCCAAAAAATATTGTCAAATGGATTTCCCCAAATCATGCGTCTCAAGATTTGTCCAACTGGTCCAAGTATCAGCAAATATATTGTAAAAAAGACAATTGCAGTCGTCCGTTTCCAATAAATCATATTTGTAACAGGACGCAGCGCGAAAGCTAAAAGTACTCCGGCCAGGAACTGATAAGTGAAATCTTGGGCTATTGCCAATTCTGAATCGAGGGCACGCAGCGAAATCATTTTGGCAATCGCATATCCTGCACCGAGAGAAGTCGGTGCTACATATTTCCCAAGTCCGGAAGTCAACATCAGCAAATGTTAAGTTTTTGATTTGAGTTTTTTTGGAAACTGGCTTTGTAATGGAGTATCATTTTTTTAGTTATTTCGCAAATTAACACAAATTTAAGACAGATGTTTTCTGAACCATTTGAATTACCGGCACGCACTCTGGTTTCCGGAGAGAAAAAATTAAATCTAGATCGCCCGCGTCTGATTGGAATTCTGAATTCCACTCCGGATTCATTTTCTGACGCCTCTCGTTTTTTTAAATTGGACGATGCTCTGGTGCAAGCCAGAAAAATGATCGACGATGGCGCAGATTGGCTCGACATTGGCGGTGAATCTTCTGGTCCGGACAGTACAAATGTGCCGATGGACAAAGAACTGCAGCGTGTTATTCCTCTCATTCAATCAATTCGCAAGGAAAGCGATATCTGGATTTCTGTGGACACATGGAAAGCGGAGGTGGCACGTCAATCACTGGAAGCCGGAGCAGATGCCATCAATGATGTTACCGCTTTCCGCGGCGATTCTGAACTGGCCAAAGTGATTGCTAATTATCAGGTCCCAGTGGTTTTGATGTATTCAAAAAACACTACGCCGCGTACAACCAGACAACATTCAGATTACGAGGATGTGCTGGACACCCTCAAGAGTTTTTTCAGGGAACGTCTTCAGTTTGCAGAGTCAAAAGGAGTTTTGAAAAAACAAATTGTTCTTGATCCGGGAATGGGTTTTTTTATCAGTGGTACTGCAAAATACAGTTTTGAGGTCATCCGGAGAATTTCAGAACTGCATGAATTTGAGTTACCTTTGCTGCTCGGACCTTCCAGAAAATCTTTTCTTGCCGGAGTTTCTAAGGGACGCACATTAAATTTTTCTGAACGGGACATCCCGGGTGCTGTAGTTTCCAGTATAGCCCTCTGGCAAGGCGTTTCCATTCTTCGCTTTCATGAAGTCGAGCAGGGACGCCTACTGATTGAAACAATTGAGGCTTTGAAAAGAGACCAAGTCACTTAATTAAGTAGATTAAGCTAGGTGAGAATAATCGTTAGCAGGCTGTCTGACCATATGATTTCTCTCTTGACAACTGAGAGTAACCTTATAGAATTGGGCTGAATGGATCGACAACTTTTCTAAACTGATCTCAAACAGACCCTACCACCTTCAAAATACACTCAAAGCTAAATTGCACAAGATGAAGGACGCTCTATGGGACTGTAGTTTGGATGAATCGAAATTCAACATGAAATCTACAATTCTGAACCATGAACTTATACCACCTCCGAATTGGGATCGTTCAGGGCTGCCAGCCTGGACTTATTTCAACGATGAGCTGTTTGAACTGGAAGCTGAGGAACTCTTCCGGAAGCACTGGCAGATCGTGTGTCATGTGAACGACGTTCCAGTTCACGGTAGCTACGTAACTTTTGATTTAGTAGGTGAGCGGGCTTTGATTATTAGGGATGGCAATAATCAGATCAGGGCGTTCCACAATGTCTGTCGGCATCGTGGTTCACGTGTGGTTAACTTAGCTGAGGGTCGGTGCAAAAGTGCAATCATCTGTCCGTTTCACGGCTGGTCGTATAACTTAGACGGCAGTCTGCGCGGAGCAGCTAAAGCGAATACTTTTCCGGAACTCGATCCACAGAAATGTGGTTTAAAGAAGCTGGAAATGGAAATTTGGCACGGATTCGTGTTTGTGCGCTTCAAGCCAGGTCCTCAGTCCTCTGTGGCGAAGTTGCTTGATAGGTTTGATGAGGAAGTTTCCAGATACCTCCCTGAAGACCTTTTGCAGACGGCTCCTATAGAGTGTACATCTCCTGAGAACGTCAACTGGAAATCGATCCGGGATGTGGACAACGAAGGATACCATGTACCACGAGCTCATCCCTCCCTGAATGATTTGTATGGAAAAAATTACTATGATGAACCATTCATAAACGGAGTTTCTCGTTCTTTTGCACCTTTCAATGAAGGATCCGGGCGACTCTGGAGTGTGCGTCACTACAAAAAACTACTCGACCAATTCATTCCGCCATACAACAAATTCTCACGGGCATGGCTGTACATTGGAGTTTTCCCCAATTTCGTATTGGGATTCTATCCCGACTCAGTTATTTTTTATCAGGAAATCCCCTTTTCTGTTAAAGAGTCTGGAATCCGGGGAGCCACCTATAAGCGTCCGGACGAGGACAGAACCATGCGACTTGCCCG
>JAKUUI010000031.1 GCA_022448485.1 SAR324 cluster bacterium | reverse complement strand
ATTAGGTCGTGAGGCAGATTTTTTTGCCGAACTGGAGGAACTGAAAAAAGGTAGTCTTTGATGGCCAGCAAATCTTCAAGCCTGATCCGCTGGAAAGATGTGTAGGGGAATACAGGAAAATAGTGATTCCCTTCTGGGCTTAGACCTTTCGTCATGGCGCGGATGAAATCCTTATGGCTCCAGTTTCCGATTCCTGTTTCTGGATCTGGCGTGATGTTGGTGCTGTAAAAAGTGCCGAAAGGAGTTTTTATTGGCCGGCCTCCCGCAAGAAAAGCTCCGTTGTTTTTTGTGTCAGTATGACAGCTGCAGCCTCCAGCAGCTTGGAAAAGATATTTACCAGCGAGAAGGTCCGGTGCTAAACTGTCATGACTATTCTCTACGGCCTCGAGAATGCCTGCGAGAATCATCCAAAATACGAGTGTTAAACCACAAATTCGGTGGGCAAACATCAGTGTTGTTACCAGAAATGTTTGCGGCATCCACCACACCTTACTCCCTGCTTTTTTTGTATTTTTCAATGGCATCTTTGAGGTCGTCGTATTCATCGCATCCGAATAAACAGACATCATCAAGGACAGCCAAATGCTCCTCAGCTTTTTTGAGGTTATTGGTTCGCAAATATAACTCACCGATATATTCATTCGCGCCCAGATGACGCGGATCCAGTTTCAGTGCCTTCCAGTAATAGTCGAATGCCTTTTCGAGTTGATCAAGTTTTCGGTGACTGTATCCCAACAAATTGTAAACATCCGGATTGTTTGGGGAGATTCTGGCGGCCCGCTCTAAGTGCTTTATGGCGACCTGGAACTTACCATTATAAGCTGCAATGGAACCATTTTTATAATCAACACTCACTGGTTCAGTTTTGTCATTGTTATCGGTACTTGTAGGATCTGCTAAAGTCACTCCTAAACTCAACTGGATAACAATAAAAACCGAAAGTAAAAACTGAAAATTTTTCATGGGACTTTTTTCGTTGATTGAACAGAAATGACTTTTCAGTGACTCCTCAGTTGCTCTTAATTTAGGCACAGTAAAAGCGTCTGAAAAGATAATCAGCCGGAATGTGAAACCACACAATCGACTGAAGTGCTCTATTCTCTTTCCTTGAAATGTTTGTGGCATCCACCACACGTTTTACCGGTGGCCCGGACTTGTTTTGCAAAAGCTTTCATGTCCCCGCTTTCTGCGACTTTGGCCAGTGTGGCGCTTTCACGCACAAAGGCCTTTGATGCGGTTTCAAATTTAGACCAGTTTTTCCAGATTGCCGGTTTTGCTTTGGTGTCTCCAAAATCTGAACCTTTTGGAAACATTGACAGAATCATTTTGCTGTTTTGATTTATTGACCGTGCATGATCAACAACGTGAGTTTCCAGAGGCAAGTGATTTTTTAAAATGTCCATGATCGCACCCATGTGGCCTGCGTTTGTTTTCATGACGTTTTTGCGGTATTTGATTATGCCTTCCGAGTCAGCCAAAGATAAATTGCCTAAAAAACCAACCGAAAGCAATACTGCAGCTGCAGATGTTATTTTCATTAGTTTCATAAATCAATTCTCCTGATAATTAAGCAACTCCAGCAAGTTCGATACTAAACTTGCTGTCTTCCTCTACTCATTTATACTCAGTGTATCAGATAAAGCAAGAAGTTTATTTTAGAATATTGTTCAATACTCTGCAAAGATGATGGTCTGGAAAAAAGCCTAAAAAGGATTTGCTGATGAAATTAATTAGACAACAAGCTAATCTTGGCTGTCAGATTCCGACAAAGACCAAAAAAACAACATTTTGTATTAAGTCAATTTGCATCAAGTAGAATATTTTCATCCACAAACAAACGGTCACGGCGGAGGACATGAGCCAATGAATCAGCAGCAACTGCTTTACCGAGTTCAGTTTGATAAGCCTCTGCAAAATCGTTCTCTGAGTCGAACCAGAGCTCTGCTACACCATCATACATTGCCTCTTCACTTTCGACCGGATTGAAACACAATTTTAGTAATCCCGGCAGCTGAATGGCGAGTTGGGCATGTTCTCCCAGCCACCAGTTGCGGAATTCACGTTGCGAATATTCTTCTTTGCGCTTGAGTAAAATCATTGCTTTAAACATCTTATTTCTCCTCTATCAATATTTACGTCCCAGTTCTGGCGATGGGACGGCCACTGTCGGCAAGAGCTACTGCCACTACGATTTCATCTGCCCTTGGTGCATCCGGAAGACTGATTTCAGTGGCATCCATATGATCAAAACTCCAAATGCTGTCTTTATTGGTCAACGGCATTACCAAGAATGATCCAGGGCCGCCCATTTTTTTGGTGGAAGGAATTATATCATCACCCTTTTCAACTGCAGCACGGACGGGTTTTCCGAAGCGTGGATGCAATATGGCGGCAGCATGTTCTATTTCACCGTCTAGGCCGACTATAGCTCCTTTACCGTAACTGACAATTGCAGAAGGCTTGACCTCCAGTGCAGCTACACCTTTTTGGGCCAGCAGCCCACCGATTTCTGCACCTAAATCGTAAAGCGGTTCCAGGTCCTCAACATATTTTCCTGCATAAGGGTTATTGATTACTGCAGCGACAGTTACTTTTCGTGCTGGAGGATTAATTAATTGGCCAATTTCCTGATGTATTTCTTCAACTTGGATGATAATTCTGCGAATCTTCGGTTTCATTGAGTTCCATTCGATTTGTTTTGAGAATAAATCCCTTGCTGGTGTTTATCTTGACCGGACACTCTAGTTTAATATTTTCTGCTTTACAAGTGCTTTTGCGAAAAAATAGCGGTTTGCTTTTCGATTTGCATGAGTTTGCCTGATCGGTTAACATGGTTTGATGTTAAAACTGTTATTATCGAGCCCCCATTTTATCCCCACATAAACAACTAATCAAATGCAAATTGAATCTAAATGCTATCCAGTTGCCGTGCTTGGGGCGGGAACGATGGGTGAGGGAATTGCGCAGATTGCAGCAACATCTGGGCATCCGGTGATGCTTTATGATGTCTCTCAGGCACAAACACAGGGAGCAATTGAAAACATTGCCAAGCGACTCGAACGCTCCGTAAATAAAGAAAAAATTACGGACGAAAAAAGAACTCAAATCCTGGCAAACATAAGTCCGGCTCGAGCTCTTGGAGAACTTGCTCAAGTCAAACTGGCGATTGAGGCGATCATTGAAGATTTGGGGATTAAACAGGATGTTTTTTCTCAACTGGAGTCACTTCTGGAAGCAGATGCGATTCTAGCGACAAACACATCATCAATAGATTTGAACAAAATGGGCAGCAAACTGAAACACCCGCAACGTTTGGTAGGAATGCACTTTTTCAATCCTGCTCAAGTAATGGCACTGGTAGAAATAGTGCACTCGACTGAAACGGATTCAGAGGTTGCAGATCTTGTTTTTTCACTTGCGGAGGAATGGGGTAAAAGTCCCGTACATGTGCGCTCCAGTCCGGGGTTTATTGTCAATCGTGCAGCTCGACCGTTTTACAGTGAAGCTCTGGTGATTCTCAAAGAAGGTGGGACCGATGCAGCAAACTGTGATGCGATAATGCGGGATTGTGGAGGTTTCAGGATGGGGCCCTTTGAGCTGATGGATTTGATTGGCTTGGATGTGAATTATGCAGTGACGTGTCAAATCTGGAAAAGTTATGAACAGCATCCGCGTTTTGCACCGTCAATGCTGCAAAAAGAGTTGGTGGATTCTGGGCGGTTAGGAAGAAAATCAGGACGGGGTTTTTTTGAGTATGGAGCAGATGCGGGTATGCCAGCTCCTGAAAATGCGCTGGAATATTCTGCACCAGAAACACTCGTACTGGAAGGTCCTGAAAAACTGCCGGATTCTTTGCGAAAATTGATTGAGGACGGTTCTGTAAAGACAGAAAGTACCTCCGGAAATGGAATTATTCGCTTGCCTGCTGGTGTGATTCTTGTCATCTCAAATGGAAAAAGCTCGGCAAAACTCTCTACAGAATTGGAAGAAACTGTGATTTCGCTGGATTTATGTCTGGATTTTGAGAAGTCCTCACGGATTGTACTCGCTCCAGCCTCAGATTGTCCGGAAAAAGCGTTGCAGGAATCTGTAGGACTTTTTCAATCTTTGGGCAAACAGGTTTCTGTGTTGAAAGACATTCCCGGAATGGTACTGGCTCGTACTGTTGCCATGCTGGCCAACGAAGCTTCACTGCTAGTACAGGAGGAAGTTGCAGATGCCGCAGGTGTAAATTTGGCCATGCGGAAAGGTGCCAATTATCCGCAAGGAACTTTGGAGTGGGCTGAACAATGGGGGTTTTCTTCCGTAGTGGAAACTCTAGAAAATTTGCGGGAAATTTATGGAGAACGTTATCAGACCTCCCATTGGCTACAGCAAAAGGCAAAGATTAACTAAAAACAAAATCAACTAATATATCAAAATGGAAGAAGCTTTTTTATGTGACGGGATCCGTACTCCAATAGGGCGTTACGGAGGTGCAATGTCTGGAGTTCGCACAGATGATTTGGCGGTAATGCCAATCAAAACACTGATGGAACGAAATTTCGGAGTGAATTGGGAAAGAGTGGATGATGTGATTCTGGGCTGTGCTAATCAGGCCGGAGAAGACAATCGTAACGTGGGCCGCATGGCAAGTTTACTTTCCGGGCTGCCGGTTACTGTCCCTGGTGTAACTGTAAACCGGCTCTGCGGTTCAGGACTTGATGCAGTGGGAATTGCTGCAAGAGCAATTATATCCGGAGAACAAAAACTGGTTATTGCAGGCGGTGTTGAGAGCATGAGCCGGGCGCCTTTTGTGACCGGAAAAGCAACATCCGCATTTTCAAGAAATGCTGAGACTTTCGACACAACAATCGGCTGGCGCTTTGTCAACAAGCTGATGCAAAAACAATATGGAACTGAGTCCATGCCAGAAACTGCAGAAAATTTGGCAGCAGAATTCAAGATTTCCAGAGAGGATCAAGATGCTTTTGCATGGCGTTCTCAGCAAAAAGCAGGACGAGCCATGGAGTCAGGGCGTCTGGCAGATGAAATTTTGCCGGTAAGCATAGCGCAGCGCAAAGGAGAGTCGCTCGTGGTCGAGCAAGATGAACATCCGCGACCAGATACAAAACTGGAAAAACTGGGGAAACTGTCCACGCCCTTTCGTGAAAACGGTACCATCACTGCCGGAAATGCTTCCGGAGTTAGTGATGGAGCGGCGGCATTGATTGTGGCTTCAGCAACGATGGCACAAGAACAAAACCTCGAGCCTGCAGCAAGAATCGTAGGGATGGCCACTGCTGGTGTTAAACCTAGAACTATGGGATATGGACCAGTACCAGCTACACAAAAATTGTTTAAACTGACAGGTATCTCTCTGGATGAAATCGGCATCATCGAACTCAACGAAGCCTTTGCTGCACAAGCTTTGGTCGTAATGCGTTCTTTGGGTTTGGCTGATGACGATCAACGTGTGAACCCAAATGGCGGAGCAATTGCTCTGGGGCATCCACTCGGCATGAGCGGTGCGCGTTTGGCTTTGACAGCTATGCATGAACTGCAGTTGCGCAAGGAACGTTATGCACTTTGCACAATGTGTATTGGCGTCGGACAGGGAATTTCGATGCTGCTGGAACGGGTTTGAAGCAGTGCTAAAAGTTTCAATAATCATGATGGGCAAAATAATATGAAATTGACGATTCTTGGCAGTGGCTGTCCCTCAGTTGACCTTGATCGACATGGCCCTTCAGCACTTATCGACTGCGGTGAGGGGGCTAGAATTTTGATAGATTGTGGCTCAGGAGTTACTCAGCGTTTGCTTGAACACGGACTGCCGGGCAGTGAAATTGATGCTTTGCTGCTGACACACCTGCATTCCGATCACATTGTTGACTTATTCCAGCTAATCATTTCCAGCTGGCATCAAGGCAGGCCCCGACCGCAAAAAATTTTTGGACCTCCCGGAACCAGGGATTATGTTGATCAACTGTTGATGCTCTGGAAAGCAGAACTCAGACAGCGAATTGCACACGAGCAGAGATCTTCTACAAAAGCACTTGAAGTTGACGTGACTGAAATCAAAGACGGAGAGGAACTAAATTTTGGTAATTTACGGGTAAAGACAGTTACAGTTATGCACCTACCGGTAAGACACGCTTTCGGTTTTGTCTTTGAAACTGCAGAAGAAAAAGCAGTCATCAGCGGAGACACAATATATTGTCCTGCATTAATTGAAGCAGCAAAAGGTGCAGATGTGCTCCTGCATGAAGTATTCATTCATGGAGAAATGTCGCTGGTAGAAGGAAACAGAACGCCAAAAACAGTGGAAAATGTGGCTTCTTACCACACGCTGGACAGCGTAGTGGGGAAAGTTGCGTCAGATGCTGAAGTAAGCTGCTTGATGCTAACCCACTTTGCTCCTCCTAAGTTTGACCGCGAAAAACTATTGTCCACAGTTTCCCGGGATTTTGCCGGACCAGTCCTGGTTGGAGAAGATTTGATGACTCTTGATCTTGCACGGAACAGTATTTCCTGGAAAAAAATGCAGATTGCTCTTGGTTCAGTGAACTTGAATTAATTAGGAAGCTGAAACTACCTGTTCAGTTTCAACGTTGCGAAAATTCTCTTTCAGAGCCTTCAGTGATTCATCTGAATTTTCCAGCATCATCATATGTCCGCAGTCCTGGATTAGATGAAATTTTGCTTTTGAAATTGCTGAAGCGAGTTCCATTCCTTTACGGGGCGGAGTCATTTTGTCATCACTTCCTATAATGCACAAAGTGGAGCAGCGTACTTTGCCCGCCGCACTCATCCCGTTTTGATAGGCATCGCAAGCAGTCAGACCAACTCCCAAAGCTCCTTTAGGTGCAGAACTCAGTAAAGCGCGTCCACCGCCAATTAGTGACAAGCCTGGAACCGGAGTCCGCCCCAAATGTCCGGCAGGGCCGTGTCCCCATGAAGTAACCAAATCGTAGGCTATCGGATCATCTTTGAGGGCTGCTTCCAGCAAAACCGGATGCACCGCCATTTTAGCGGATACTCCCATTAAACATAAAGCCCGCACCTTCTCCGGATAACGGGCAGCGCACTCCAAAGCAACCAGGGCTCCCATTGAATGTCCCACCAACGAAGCACATTCCAGTCCGGAACCGGAAGCTCCGATGGCTGCAGAAATCAATTCCGGAATCCAGTCCGCCATTTGTTCAATGCTTTCCAGAGGTAAACCTTCTGAACGTCCATGTCCAGGAAAATCAATCGCCAGAACCGAATAACCGTGAAATGCAAAATATCGGGTTTGCAAATTCCAAACTGTGTGATCCATACCTGAGCCATGCAGGAAAATGACGAGGGGAAGTTCTGGAGCAAGTACTCTCCCCCCGGTGGCCGCGAAAATCTTATTATTTTGAACAGTGAGTTTCATTTTTTACCTCCCGTCTGAGTATCCTGTCCCATCACTTTAGCGGCTTTGCGTAATGCTTGTTTTAAATCTGCAATCAAATCGTTTGCGTCTTCCAGGCCTACCGAAATCCGGATCATATCTTCAGTTAGACCGGCTTGTTTCATTGTTTCCGAGTCCATTTGTGCGTGAGTGGTGCTGGCCGGGTGGATAACGAGAGTTTTAGCGTCGCCTACATTTGCCAAATGTGAAGCAAGCTGCACGGAATTGATAAAGGCCGCACCAGCTTCTCGACCTCCACGCACACCAAATGAAACGATAGAACCTGCACCTTTGGGTAATATCCTTGTTGCCAATTCATAATCCGGATGTTCAGGTAAACTTGGATGAGCGACCCAGGCGACCTCTTCACGGGCTTGCAAGAATTCTAACAACTTTTGGGTGTTGGTCATGTGCCTCTCCATGCGGATTGGCAGTGTTTCCAGACCCTGTAGCAGATAAAAAGCGTTTTGTGGACTCATTGCCGGACCTAAATCCCGCATTGCTTCAGAGCGCATCCGCATTGAAAAAGCCTGTGGGCCGAATTCCTCGAAAAAATTTATGCCGTGATATCCAGCATACGGCTCAGTCAGCGTCGGGAAATTCCCCTTGGACTCCCAGTCAAAGCGTCCGCCTTCGACTACAACTCCGCCCAGCGCTACACCATGACCACCCATCCATTTGGTAACTGAGTGCGAAACCAAATCCGCACCCAGTTCCAATGCTCGACACAGATACGGCGTGTTAAATGTTGCGTCTATCATCAAAGGCAGCCCAGCTTCATGTGCAACTTCAGCAACCACTGGAACATCTAATATTTCCAGTCCTGGGTTGCCGATTATTTCACCAAAGCACAAACGTGTTTCCGAACGAATCGCCTGTCGAAATTCTTCGGGTTTGCGTGGATTGACAAAAGTTGTTTCAATTCCGAAACGCGGCAGTGTGTGCTTAAACAAATTGACGCTCCCACCATAGAGCGATGCCGAAGCAACTATGTGATTGCCCTGCCCCATCAATGTCAATATTGAAGCAAATAATGCACTTTGTCCGGAGGCAGTAGCCACGGCCCCGGTTCCGCCTTCCAGAGCGGCAATGCGCTCTTCGAGCACTGCAACTGTTGGATTTGATATGCGGCTGTAAATGTGGCCACCCTGCTCCAGATTAAACAGGGCCGCCGCATGGTCGCTGTCTTGAAAAACATATGAGGTTGTCTGATAAATCGGCACGGCCCGTGCGCCAGTTTCTGCATCCGGACGTTGCCCCCCGTGTAAACTTAATGTGTCGAATTTATATAATTTTGGATCCATAAAGCGAGGTTATTGATAAGTGTCATGGTGTTCTGCCGAGAGCTTTTGAGACAATTTCAAAAACGTCCCCAGAAAGTTTAGGTGTTTTGACGATTCGCTGTAGTTGATCGTTCATTTTTATTTTATGTGTTTCATCATATTTTTGCCAGTTGTTGAAAACGCCCACCAATCGCGCTGCAGTTTGTGGATTAAGAGGATCCAGTTTCAAGACCTGATCTGCAAGAAAATCATAGCCGGAACCGTCCGCGGTGTGAAATCTTAACTGATTTAATCTTGAAAATGCACTAACCAACGCTCTAATTTTGTTCGGATTCTTAGCATCATATGCTGGATGTCTAGTCAATTTTCGGACATTCTCCAGTGTCTTAGGAAGGTGTGACATAGCCTGTAGGCTAAACCATTTATCCATCACCACAGTATTATTCTGCCACTTTGCTTCAAATTCACTAAAAGCCGATTCCCTTTCAGGGCAGTCCAGATGAGTCAGTACTCCAAGCGAGCCCACAACATCTGTCATATTGCCACATTCCCGGAATTGCGTTTGTACCAATTCCCTGATTTCCGGAGTTTCCAATTCTGACAAGTAACCGAGGCAGACATTTTTCAGCCGACGTCTTCCCATTGATTCAGGATCAAGATTGAAAGAGCCTTTTTGTTGAAATCTATTATAAGTTTCTGCAAATTCCGACTGAAGTTTTTTTACTAGTTCTGTCCGCAGAAATTTACGTGCCTCATGAATTGCGTCTACATCGATTATCTCCATGTGTTCACCCAAATATGGCTCACTTGGAAAACTTAGTGCGAGTGCCAAAAGTGCAGAATCGCCTTCCTCAGTTTGGTTGAGCAGGCTACGGAAAGCTTCCACCAATTCCGAAGGCAATTTAAGAGCATCCTTATTTTGAAAACGTTGGATCTGCTCCAATGAAACACGGATCATCAACTGTTGACCGGCTTCCCAGCGATTGAATTCGTCTGAGTCGTTGGCCAGTAAAAACGCAAGCTGATCATTATCATAATCAAAATGAAGTTTCACTGGTGCCGAAAATCCCTGTAAAAGAGATGGAATCGGGGCTTCCGGCACGTCCTCAAAGACATAAGTTTCAGTTTCGTTACGGAGTTCCAGGACCTGGGTCTCTGGAGTATTTCCATTTAATTTACCCTTTACTTTCAACGGAAGTGCTTGTCCCTCTGAGGAAAGTAATGCAAGCGCAAATGGAATGTGAAAAGGCTGCTTTTGGAAAGAGTGTTGAGATTTAAGTTTTGAATGTTGAGTTTGAAGATTTGAGTTTTGGGTTTGGGTTTTGGATTGAAGATTATTAACTGAAGAGCTCGACACCCAAGACTCATCACCTAACATTATTCTTTCCCCAAACCCTTTTTGACCAACAGTGTCCGGACAGGATTGGCGGACGCTAAGCTTGAAAGTTTTTGCTTCCGGATCATGTGTTCCGCTGATGTGCAATTCGGGTGTTCCGGATTGGCTGTACCAGCGTTTAAACTGCTTCAAATCAACCCCATTTGCGTCTTCCATTGCTTCAACGAAATTGTCACAGGTCACGGCCTGGCCGTCATGTCTATCAAAATAAAGATCGGTGCCTTTGCGGAAACCGTCCCGACCAAGCAAATTATAGATCATCCGCACAACTTCAGCTCCCTTTTCGTAAACGGTCCTGGTGTAAAAGTTGTTGATTTCCATGTATGAATCTGGACGGATCGGATGACTCATTGGTCCGTCATCTTCCGGGAACTGATGTGTACGCAAGCGGTCCACATCAGCGATCCGCTGTACTGCTCTGGAGTTCAGGTCTGAAGAAAATTCCTGATCCCGGAAAACAGTAAAACCTTCCTTGAGGCTCAGCTGAAACCAGTCGCGGCAAGTCACACGATTGCCTGACCAGTTGTGAAAATATTCGTGACCTACCACTCCCTGTATATTGCAAAAATCTGTGTCGGTAGCCGTATCCTGAGAAGCAAGTATCAGCTTGGAATTGAAAATATTGAGCCCTTTGTTTTCCATGGCTCCCATGTTGAAATCATTGACCGCAACAATCATGAACAAATCAAGGTCATATTCCCTACCGAAACGTTCTTCATCCCAAAGCATTGATTCTTTTAGTGAGCGCATGGCATGCCCGCAGTATTCAATATTTTCCGCCTCCACGTATATCCTCAGTGTAACTTCACGTCCGGAAGCTGTGGTGAACGAATCCTCAATGTGTAATAAATTTCCAGCAACCAGTGCAAAAAGGTAGGCAGGCTTTGGAAAAGGGTCTTCCCATTTTACCCAGTGGCGTCCGTCAGTTAATTTTCCGGAATCTGTCGGATTACCATTTGAGAGCATAATGGGGTAGAGTTCAGCATCGGCAGAAATAGTGGTGCTGTAAATCGACATCACATCCGGGCGGTCTAAAAAATAGGTGATTTTCCGGAAACCTTCTGATTCACATTGAGTGCAAAACATTTTGCTGGACTTGTAAAGACCTTCTAGTGCCGTATTGTTTTGCGGCTGAATTCTGACTTCAGTTTCCAGAACAAATGATTCCGGAACATCAGGGATTGTCAAGTGTGAATCATCGACCTGATACTCCTTCTGAGTTAGTTCCAACTGATCCAGGTGAATAGAAAGCAACTCCATATTCTGTCCGTCCAGCATCAGAGTTTTGCTGTTATCCACCGATTCCGGGTTGCACCTGAAGCTTAATAGCGTTTTAACAGTACTCCATTCATCACCCAAATCGATCTTTAAATCCACCGTATCAATTAAAAAAGATGGAGGTCTATAATCTTTGAGATAAACGGTTTGAGGGGTTTGGATATTCATGCTACGCTTTGACTAAGCAGTGTTGATTATTTCTTGTCATAATTGAGTGAGATAAGCTTAATTAATGGAATTTTCAATGGAAAATACTTTTCAGCTACGAACAGTTTTTTCTTAGCTTCATTACCCATTTTGTTATTGGAAAGAGTTCAAGGATAAAAAATTGACAGAAAAATGGAAAGCGGAAACCACGGACAACATCACGAACATCACCATCATGATTTCTCAGAAACGGAAACATTGGGTGGTGCATTTTTCCTCAATTTAACTTTTACGCTGATTGAAATTGCAGGAGGATTGTGGACCAACAGCGTAGCGATTATAGCGGATGCGCTGCACGATGCTGGTGATTCGTTGGCATTGGGATTAGCATGGTATTTACAGAAAGCATCTGGAAAAGAGCGGGATCAGCAGTTTTCTTACGGCTATGGACGTTTGTCTCTTTTGGCAGCACTGATAAACGGAATGGTACTGCTGGTAGGTTCGTTTGTGATTATTATGCATGTCATTGCAAGATTTTTTGCCTCACAAGCTGTTGATGCAACCGGTATGGTGTGGTTGTCATTACTAGGAATTGCATTTAATGGATTTGCTTTCTGGCGCAATCGCAGCAGTCAGTCCCTGAATGCAAAAATGGTGAACTGGCATTTGCTGGAAGATGTTCTGGGTTGGACGATTGTGCTAATAGGCAGTATTATCATGCATTTTGGAGATTATTCATGGCTTGATCCATTGATGGCACTAGGAGTAACCCTCTTTATTTTATGGAATGTCTCTAAAAGCCTGGGGCGTGTTATAAAAATTTTTTTGCAATCCAATCCGGAAGATGTGGACCTGTTGGCAATTGAAGAAGAACTGCGTTTATTGAAAAATGTAGAAGATATTCACGACGTACATGCTTGGTCGCTGGACGGGAAATACCACGTGCTCAGTCTGCACGTGGTGATCAACCATATAATTGATTCTGAGACATTGGCCCTCCTCAAAAATCAAATTCGTGAGCATACACGCAAAATGGGAATTGATCATGCCACCATTGAAGTCGAACTTTCCTCTGAAGCCTGTCTACTGGAAAATTGTTGAAGTGTATTTTCTGTTGTTTGTTGATTACTACCTGTTCTTTCAAAAATATGTTGAGATTTCATCCAGAGTTTTTCTCCCGATATCCGGAACTTTGGCGTTATCTGCAGGATATCCGACGACCAGTAACAAAAAAGGGCGTTCCTGCTCAGGACGCCACAGAATTTTATTCAGAAAACCCATTGGACTAGGAGTATGAGCCAATGAAGCCAGCCCGGAGTTGTGAATGGCGCTGATCAATAATCCTGTGGCAATCCCCACAGATTCATTGACATAATAGTGTTTGAACCGCTTTCCCTGTTCATTAATTCCATAAACCTTGGCGAAAATTGCTATCAAATAGGGGGCAGTTTCTAAAAAAGGTTTGTTTTCATCAGTTCCCAGTGGGGCCAGGGCTTCAAGCCATTCGCTACTTGCACGGCTGGTGTAAAACTCGTGCTCCTCTTTTTCTGCTGCTACCCTGATTTGACGTTTCTTTTCCGGATCGGAGATCACAACAAAATGCCATGGATGTTGATTTGCACCATTTGGTGCAGTGTCTGCAGTGCGTAAACAATTTTCAATTATATCAACAGGCACATTGCGAACAGAAAAATCACGAACCGTTCGGCGCTGTTTTATCTTTTCATAGTATTCCAAAGCACGACGCTGCATTTCTTTTACAGGATATTCTTGAAAATCCAAAGGGATTGTCGGAATCTGAGCGGGAGAGATTGAAATTTTTCTGTCTTTCATGGAGTAATATATTACAACTGAAAATGATTGATTATTTCAATATTTAAGGAATCAGAATGAGGTCAGTATATCTGGATTATCCTAGAGCTTCAATATTTTTTGTAATCTCTATTTGTTAAATATTTGAATTTGTATTCAAATTTATTTGACATAAACTAAATACCCCTATAAGGTATAATTAAGGTTAAAATAAAAATAATATTAGTGACAGACTTGCAGAGAAAAAAATGGGACAAGCCATAGAAATTATCAATTTGGATATTCGGGGCATGACTTGCGCCGGCTGCGTGAATTCTGTGGAAAAGGCATTGGGTGGAGTCAGGGGTGTGGATTTGGCGGAAGTTAATTTTGCCATGAACCGGGCTTCTGTACACTATGATTCTGAAATCACAAATCCATCCTCTTTGGAATCTGCTGTGGAAGCTGCCGGATTTGAGGCGCAGCGCTTGAGAGATACCGATGATGCTCCTGAGCCATCCGAGCAGTCAGAACAGGAATATTTGAAATTATGCAGTAAATTGTGGTTGGCGCTTGGATTTTCTATTCCACTGGTTTTGCTGGCAATGGGGCCGATGCTGGGAATTCACCTTCCATTTTGGATTTCATCGGAAGTGCAGCCATTGCGCTATGGCTTGATCCAGTTGGTGCTGACTTTGCCGGTACTTTGGGCTGGCAGGGATTTTTACAGCAAAGGCTTCTCCACTTTTTTGCATCGCAATCCCAACATGGATACCCTAGTTGCCATGGGGACAGCAGCGGCAGTGGGGTTCAGTTTGTGGAATATGTTTGGCGAAAAACTGGATGCGGGAGGTTTTTATTTTGAAACCGCTGCTGTAATAATTGCGCTCATTTTGCTGGGTAAATCTTTGGAAGCTAAGAGCCGGAGTCGTGCTTCTGAAGCCATCAGTTCGTTGCTGAAACTGCGACCCAAAGAAGCAATCCTCGTAAATGAGGACAAGGAATCTAGCATTACTATTGATTTGGTGCATCCCGGAGATGTCTTACGGATACGTCCAGGCAGTATCGTACCGGCAGATGGAATTGTTGTGGAGGGCTCCAGTTTTGTTGATGAATCGATGCTGACAGGCGAACCGGTACCTGTTGAAAAAACGGCCGGAAAGTCTGGTGCCTGTGGAGCTAAAGTTACCGGAGGAACGCTTAATACGAGTGGTGTGCTCACGATACGGGTACGGCGAGTGGGTGGAGAAAGCACTTTGGCCCGTATCATCCGGCTCGTAGAAAATACGCAACTTACCAAAACGCCATTAGCACGAATGGCCGATCAAGTGGCAGGCGTTTTTGTTCCGGTTGTTTTGGTGATTGCAGCTTTGACCGGAGTTTGGTGGTGGTTTTCTGGAGCACCCGCCAATGAGATTTTGAGCTACACGGTCGCGGTTTTAGTTATTGCCTGTCCGTGTGCCTTAGGGCTAGCTACACCGATTGCGATTATGGTTGGAACAGGGATAGGGGCGCAACACGGAATTTTGTTCCAGAATGCCCAGGCACTTGAAGCGGCACATCGACTCGACATCCTCATTCTGGACAAAACCGGAACACTCACCGAAGGCCATCCGCAGGTCACACAAATTCTGGTTGTTGAAGGACAAAAGAGCGCTGAGGTTTTGCAATTTGCAGCAGCGGTCGAGCAAGGTTCGGAACATCCCTTGGGACGAGCCGTAGTTGCTGAGGCAAAAAAACAGAAGCTGGAATTACCGGAAATTTTGGAATTTGAAGCACAAACCGGATATGGCGTGAAGGCCGTTTGTACTGGGCATATGGCGTCTGAACATTCGACTGTATTTGTTGGAAACCCGGCTTTAATGCGAGCAGAAAATATTTTCATAGAAGTTCCGGAAACCTTGGAAACGCAAATTCCGCCTGGAATCACTCCAATTTTTGTGGCTATCGATGGAAAATTAGCTGGCGCGATTTGTTTGGCCGACGAGGCTCGTCAGGAAAGTTCCGAAGCAGTCCGCAAGTTTCTAGATTTGGGTTTGGAAGTCGTGATGTTGACCGGAGATCGGCAAAGTTCAGCGCAGGCCGTGGCCGCAAAAACTGGAATTTCCAAAATACACGCCGGTGTTCTGCCAGAGGATAAATCCAAAATAGTAATGAAATATCAGTCTAAAGGATTTCGTGTGGGGATGATCGGTGACGGGGTCAACGATGCTCCGGCGCTGGCGCAGGCAGATGTCGGGATCGCGATGGGTTCCGGAACAGATGTGGCGATGGAGACGGCAGACATGGTGCTGATGAAAAATGATTTGCGGCACGTTGCCGATGCATTGCGACTCAGCAGGGCAACGCTGCAGAACATTCGTCAAAACCTGTTTTGGGCATTTGGATATAACGTGGTTGGAATTCCAATTGCGGCAGGATTGCTAGTGCCTTTCGGAGGGCCGGCATTGCATCCGATGATTGCTGCAGGTGCAATGGCGCTTAGTTCTGTTTCTGTTGTCTCAAATGCTTTACGTTTGCGTGGCTTTTCTTTTTCAGGGGGTGATGAAATCGTAAAAAACCCCATCAAAAAAGAATGCTGAGAAAAAAGCAGGAACAATTATATGATGCATACTGAAAAAATCAGAAGGGCTTAATTTTGCTTGATATCACCGAAGCAGTAATTCTTTCTCCACTGAAAATATTAAATTCTATTTACCTCAAATCATTATATTATCCTTTCAAGTCTTTGCTCTCCGCATCAGGCATTAAATTCTCAAAAACACTCGCAGAATTTTGCCTTATATGTATTTTGGCGATCAATCCATATTTTTTCTGCAATTTCACTTCATCTTTCAGGTTCTTCCGGAACAAAATAATTTCAACCGACACGGATACAGTTTTTTCTGTGATAGTGATTAATCTATTTCCATTCCGCCCTCTGTTTGCTGTACAATGGACTGTCATCCTTTAACATTTTATTAATGTTTATTAATTGTTGCACTTTGAAAAACTTGTTTCATGAGCACTCTTTCCTATTTAAATTATGATGATATTGGTGCTTTTGAAGGACTTTATCAGCAATATCAGCAAGCCCCAGATTCTGTGGACCAGGGGTGGCGCAATTTTATTGAAGGGTTTGAATTTTCAAAGGCTGATTTTTCTCAAGGGAACAAAAAAAGCCGGATGCCCCAGGCTCACCCGACTTTTGCTGAAGCCATCAAGGTATCTATGTTGGATGCAACCGGGAAATGCTTTTTTCACATGTAGCTGATAAAACGATTGATGCCAGCAAGTGACCAGCACCGGACAACCAGACGTATTTTAGTTGTTGACGATATAGAGGACAACTGTTTGGTGATTGAAGATCATCTTCGGCGTCAGCTGAAATGTGAATTTCGTGAAGCTTCGTCGGGAAATGAAGCCCTGAAGATTTTGGAAAACTGGCGGCCAGACTGTATTTTGATGGACATTATGATGCCCGAGATGGACGGGATTGAAACGACGAAACACATTAAATCCATCCCTGACTGCCACGATATTCCTGTGCTGATAGTTACAGCCAAGCAGGAGATGGATTCCTTCGAGGACGCCTTTGATGCAGGAGCCGTGGATTATATTTACAAACCCCTTGACCGCACCACTTTAGTATCTCGCGTAAAATCAGCACTGCGCAGTAAAGAAGATCTTGATAGAATAAAAGAGCTGAACAAAGAGCTGCAGCAGAAAAAACAGGAACTGAGCAGCTTTTCACACACAGTCAGCCATGATCTCAAATCTCCTATCGTCGGGGCGGCCAGCCTCTATGATTTGTTTATGTATCGGATCAAAAATGAGTATCCACAAATAATTGAAGATGAAGGCTTAAAAGAATTAACTGAACGTATACCACAGACTTTCCATAAAATGCTGGATTTTATTAATACCCAACTAGATTATGCGGAAGCCGGGCAAGTTGTCGGTGAATTGGAATCTGTTTCAATGGGTCGAATTATCAGTTCTGTGATTGAGAATTTTGAGTATGCAGAGCGGGAAGGAATAGCTTGCTTCAGCAAGCTGCCAGAAATGCCGGAAGCGCGGTGTGATCCAATACGGATGCTAAAAGTGTGGCAAAACCTGATTGCCAATTCTATCAAATACCGGGGCTCCAAAAATCCGGTAAAGATAGAATTCGGAGGTGATGAAAATACGGGGATCGTTAAATTTTGGATACGAGATGATGGACCGGGAATAAATAAGAAGCATCAAGACAAAGTGTTTGAAACAAATGCCCGGTTGAATTACGATGTCGAGGGATATGGTTTTGGGTTGGCTACGGTGGAAAAAATTATCGTAGCACATGGCGGGAAAATTTGGATTGATTCTGAGGTCACAGATGGAGCATGTTTTGTTTTTGAGCTTCCTCAAGAATCAGGAATAAATAGAGTTTGAAATGGAAAAAAAGGACAACAAAACTATAGTGAAACCTAAACTAGCAAAAAAGCATTTGCTTCGTTTGTGGCCGTTTGCAAAAAAAGAAAAACCTGTTTATAACCTTAAGAAAATGCGCATTCCAAGGACATCCGGGCGTGCCTTGAAAATATTGTTTATCCTGCTGCGTACACCCGGAATTCGAGTGTTGTTGCTCCCGCTTCTTCTTCGCCAAGCTGGACTTCCCAGCTTGCGAAAATGCCAAGTTAATGATGAACCTCTGATGCATCCGGTACATCCTGTAGAAAGTCAAATTACTTTAGTAGAGGCAAAAAAATCCATCAAACAGTTTATTGATTCTGCAGACAAAAAAAGGGAATCTGTTCCTGCAGACAAAAAAACTAACTCTGAAAAGCAAAGTCTTTTTCAACCGGAAACGACCTCTGATTTCCATCGGGCCTATCTTGAAGGAAAAACTACTCCGGTAGATGTTGCTATGCGCCTGCTGGATATAATTCGCAGTATTGAAGAAAGTGCAGTACCACTTCGTCCGTTTGTGGCCTGGGAAGAACAGGAAATGATGCAGCAGGCAAAAGCTGCAGCTGAGCGGTATGAACGTGGAGAACCACTGGGAATTCTGGATGGTGTTCCTGTATCAGTAAAGGATGAGCTGGATATGCTTCCCTTTCCAACGATGGTTGGTACTAAGTTTTACAATACTCAACCACCTGCGCAGGATGCAACTACAGTTGAACGATTGCGATCTGTAGGTGCACTGATGGTTGGCAAAACCAATATGCATGAAATTGGTTTGGGTGTTACAGGTCTCAATACAAACTATGGTACAACACGAAATCCTCACCATCTTGATCACTATCCCGGCGGATCTTCAAGCGGTTCTGCTGCTGCAGTTGCGGCAGGATTGTCTCCGATTGCACTTGGAGTTGACGGTGGCGGTTCTATCAGGATTCCTGCCAGTTTGTGCGGTGTTGTAGGTTTAAAAACAACATGGGGTCGAATCAGTACCTCAGGCTGTCCACCACTTTCCTGGAGTCTTGGTACAGTTGGTCCAATCACATCAACAGCTCGTGATGCAGCTTTAGTCTATTCGATTCTTGCAGGGCCGGATCCCAGACAAAGCTGGACAAAAGGTCAACCTCCAGTGGATTTGCAGGATTTTGATGATTCAAATTTAACAGGAGTAACATTAGGTGTTTTTCCACCATGGTTCAATCACGCAACTGCTGATATTGTTCGAAGTTGCAATCAGATGCTGGATGCATTTAAATCTCAGGGAGTCAGCATAAAGGAAATCGAAATTCCATATCTGGATGAAACACGTATGGCGCATGCTGTAACATTTGTTACCGAATTGCTGTCTTCTCTGCAGACTAATTTCAAACCACTTCGTCAACCTTTGGGATTGGATTCTTTGATAAATTTAACTTTGGCACAGCAGTTTACAGGTTGTGATTACGTAAAAGCCCAGCGTGTTCGCTCCCAACTGATCAGAAATATAAAACAAATTTTTCAGAACATTGACGCGATTGTTACACCATCTACATCCTGCACGGCGCCTCCGATTCCTCCGGATGCTTTGACGAAAGGAGAATCTGACCTCAGCACATTGACGGAATTAATGCGCTTTATACCTGCAGCGAATCTTGGTGGTTTTCCTGCAATTTCATTTCCAGTAGGTTATGATGCACAGGGTTTGCCGGTTGGGATGCAGTTGATGGGACGTCCGTGGGAAGAATCTTTTTTGCTGCAGCTGGCCAACATTTCAGAACGATTTTTTGTACGCCACTCCCCGATGATGCGTTTCTCTCTATTACCAAATTAAAGCTGGAATGTCTGCCGACGCAGAAAGTTCCGCAGTCTGCAAATACGGAAAAGTCTTGTTATAACCATAGATTGATGGCTATTATAGTGCGGTTGGTTTGGGCTAGTAGCTCAGTTGGTTAGAGCAGGCGACTCATAATCGCCCGGTCCGGGGTTCAAGTCCCTGCTAGCCCACCAATAAAATCAATGATTTACGGGAATTGAACTTTTTTTATTTTTTCTTTGGTGTCCATATAGGTGTCCATTTTTCCGGATTTTTTCTTCTGATCCAGTCATTTCATAACCCCATTTCATTTTCTGTTTCAAGGATGTAACGTTGTAAAGCACTGTCTGTTTTGTGACCCGATATGAGTTACTGGTAATCATCTGAATTTGATATATTCTTAGTTATTAGTTCAGAATTTTTTGTAATCTTTATTTCAATATATTACTAATGGCCATTGAATTCCTAAAAAAGGCTAATAAAAATCCGAAAACTGGTGAGGAGAACGTTTCTCGTATTGTCACTGAAATGCTGAGCGCAATCGAAAGCGGAGGTGAGGATAAGGTTCGAGAGTATGCTAAAAATCTTGACAACTACACAGGCAATATTGTTGTCACCTCGGAAGAAATATCAGCAGCAGCGACAAAGGTCCCCAAACAACTGAAAGACGACATTCGCTTTGCCTACGACAGGGTACTAACTTTTGCAGAAAAGCAGCTTGAAAGCATGACTGAATTCGAATATGAAATTGCTCCGGAGCTCTTCTGTGGACAGCGATTGATCCCTATGGAAACGACAGGATGCTATGTGCCTGGAGGACGCTACGCGCACGTAGCCTCTGTGATCATGAGCGTCACCACTGCGAGGGTAGCGGGAGTAAAGAACATTGTTGCCTGCTCACCACCCAAACCCGGAGTTGGTGTGAATCCTGCGATTCTCTACACAATGGATTTGTGCGGCGCAGATGCGATTCTTGCGGCTGGAGGAGTTCAGGGTATCGCCGCGATGGCTTTCGGTTTGTTTACGGGAAGCCCGGCGGACATCCTAGTTGGACCAGGAAATCGTTTTGTCACAGAAGCAAAACGTATTCTCTATGGAAGGGTTGGTATTGATCTCTTCGCCGGACCAACCGAAATTGCAATTATTGCTGATGAAACAGCCGATCCGAGAATCGTGTCCATAGACCTTGTAGGGCAAGCTGAGCACGGTCCAGATTCACCCGCATGGTTTATCACCACAAGCCGTGAACTAGCAGAACAGGTGGCCTCTCGGATGCCTGGACTGATTGCAGATCTTCCGAAAGTTCAGTCTCAGGCAGCCGAAGCAGCATGGCGCGATTATGGTGAAATCGTGCTCTGCGGGAATCGAGAAGAAGCAGCTCAGCAGAGTGACATCTACGCTGCTGAACATTTGGAAGTTCAGGCAGATGATCTCGATTGGTGGCTTGAGCGTCTCCGAAATTACGGATCACTTTTCCTTGGTGAAGAAACGACTGTGGCTTTCGGTGACAAGTGTTCCGGAACCAACCACATCCTCCCCACCAAGGGAGCATCAAGATATACTGGTGGGCTTTCGGTTGGTAAATTTATCAAGACCGTCACATATCAGCGCATGAGCCGTAAGGCTAACCGAAAGGTTGCTGCTGTCACCGCTCGAATTTCACGCTTAGAAGGCATGGAGGCTCATGCACGTACTGGTGACGAACGTTTGCGAAAATACTTTCCTTCCGAAACTTTTCAAACTAAGCTCTGAAATGGCTGAGGGCATTTTTATTGAAGGCTTGTACAGCTTATCCGGTAAGGTTGCCCTCGTCACAGGCGGTGGAACTGGGATCGGACGTGCAATGGCCGAAGCAATAGCAAAAGCTGGAGCGTCTGTGGTGGTCTCAGCACGTCGTAAAGAGTTGCTTGTTCAAACTGTTGAGCAGATTACGGAACTGGGTGGTAAATGCAACTTTGTGTCCGCCGACCTGAGCTATGCCAAGCACATTCCTGAATTGGTTGAACAGGTATCAACATCATTTGGACCTCCGGACATTCTGGTCAATGCTGCAGGTGTAAATTTCCGGGAGTCCGCGGAAAATATTACACTTGAAAGTTGGGATAAAACACTGGCGATCAATCTGCGTACTCCTTTTTTTCTAGCACAGTCGTTGTTTCCTGAAATGCGCCGCAAAGGATGGGGAAGGATCATAAACCTCGCTTCCCTTCAGTCCCGGCGAGCTTTCTCAAATGGTCTTGCCTATGGGGCTTCAAAGGGTGGTGTTGATCAATTAACTCGGGCAATGGCCGAGGCTTGGTCGAAGCACGGGATTGGCTGCAACGCTATTGCCCCAGGATTTTTCCCGACCGAACTGACCTCTTCTATTTTTAACGATTCGGAAAGAGCATCCCGAAACGCTGCTCAAACTGCTATTGGCCGTAATGGTGAACTTCGCGACCTAGAAGGCATAACGGTTTTTCTTGCGTCTTCAGCTTCTGATTATATTACAGGACAGACCATCTATGTTGATGGTGGTTTTACTGCAAAATGAAAGAAAATGCATGAAAGCACTTGTATACACTGAACTAATGAGGTGAAGTACGGGTTGATCCTCTGTTGGAGCCAGTCCAATTACCGGAATAATTTTTACTGGGATTTTTTGTCTTTTTCCGAAGTGATAGGACAGCACATTTAAAAACTTGACAAGGTGAGAAAACCGTTTGATTATGATAAGCCACTGATAGATATAGTGTATATATCAGTTGGTCCATTGCTGGTGGAGGCATCCCAGTGATCAGCAGCGAATTATAGAAAGAGGAGGTGTTTAAAAATATGATATTTTATTTTTCAAATTGAATTAAATTTAAGGAGCAGAAAATGAATTTTGTTTTACTTCTCTCTTAAATTGAATTTTAATGTCGATAATTATTAATCAAAAAGAGGAAAAAAATGAAAAAAATAATTAATTTTATTCTTGGAGCTGTTGTTGCTCTTAACTTATCTGTATCAGTTGCAAATGCGGCTGCTAACGAAGTTAGAATTGCATTCTTCTTAGAATGGGCAACTCCAAACCAAGAAGATAAAGTTAAAAAAACTTTTGATAAAGCGTTTGGTGTTCCTGTAAAATGGACTAACTTTGCAACAGGTGGTGAGATGACAGAAGCTATGTTATCTGGAGATATTGATATCTCTTACTCTCAAGGGTTAACACCTTTTGTAAATGCAGTTAATGCTAAAGCACCTATCATACTTGTAGATATCGCAGTTTTATACGGTATGGGAGGAACAACTTGTGTTATATCTAAAGCATCTGGCATTACAAAAGCGAATGCTTCTGATTTAGAAGGTAAAAAAGTTGCTGTTCCTTTAGGAACTATGGCTGACTATGTTTTCAAAG
>JAKUUI010000030.1 GCA_022448485.1 SAR324 cluster bacterium | reverse complement strand
GAGTATTATGAAAGTGGCAGTCGCCTTAGAGAACGAATTGGTCACAGCAAGTTGGCTGCAGAGAACCGTTTTCGTGAAATCCAAACTGCAAAAGCTGAGGGAAGGACTATCCGCAAAAATAAGAATGCTTTAATTACTCTTGGAAATCTGAGAGACTGGTATCTTGATTTATCAGAAGTGAAGCAAAGGCGTAGTTTTTCGAGTATAAAAAAATGCCTCAGAATTTGTGTCGCAGGTATTGGTGATATTCCGGTAAGTCAATTGACTCAGAGCCGTCTTGAATTATTCCGAAAAAAGAGACTGACAGAAATTTCTATACGTAAGGGCCGTCCTGTTAAGCCTTCCACAGTAAACAGGGATGTTGCAAACCTTAGAGCAATGCTGAATAAAGCCGTTGACCATTCAAAGATAGAAACTAACCTAATAGGACGTATAAAGCACCTTGAAGAAAACAATGTCCGAGAACGAGTCTTGACTCATGAAGAGTTCGAAAAGTTGTATCAGAGTTGCCCTGCATCCTTAAAGGGGCTTGTTTTGATTGCTTACTATCTCCCAATGCGGCAAACGGAAACTTTGAATTTCACTTGGCAAGAGATAGACCTAAAAATGGGATTCATTAGACTTGGTGGAGAACGCACAAAAAAACAAAATTGGTCGAGTTATTCCTTTACATCCACGGATTATTGAATTCTTACAAAGCTGTCCTCGTCCAATTCATGGAGGGTATGTTTTTGGTGAGAGTAGGAGATATAATCGAAAGGCATACAACAAAGCTGTCAAAGCAGCTGGTATTGTCGACTTCAATTTCCACGATCTGAGACACTGTGCTATCAATAATATGAGACTTGCAGGAAATGACCACTTTGTTATTAAACAAGCATCCGGAGCCAAAACAGATAGTGCTTTCCAGCGCTATAATTTAGTCACAGAGGAAGAAATGAAGAGTATTAAATGGTTGGATGAAAAGGGGGAAAAATCCGGAACGATAGACACCTATATGGACACTATAGCAAAAACAAAGATTGTATAAAGTATTCTAAGTATCTGATTTTTAATGGTGCTCCCACCGTGACTCGAACACGGAGCTAGGGATTAGGAATCCCCTATTTTATCCAGTTAAACTATGGGAGCGAGAGGGTATAGAGTCAATTGGTCCCGGTCTGGTCCCAATTGGAAACATTCCTAGCCAAGGTCACCAACCACATTTTCATGCTGAAGAGTATTTTTTCAATGCCATTATAATATGTTAGAAAAATATAAAACAATAGCAAAAGATATTATTGATCTGGCACAAAAATATGGAGCCGAACAAGCCTCACTCTCGCTTGCCAACTCGACTTCTTTTCAGGTGGATGTACGTGAGAAGAAAATTGAATCACTTCAGGAATCAGGTTCATCCGGAGTTCACCTCACTGTTTCAAAAAACAAACGCAGGTCAACTGTTTCCTCAAATGATCTCAGACTAGAGACTCTGGTGCCTTTAATCCGTTCTACAATGGATGCCCTGCCTTTTATGGGAAAAGACGAATGCTATAGCCTGCCTGATCCGGAATTACAGGGGTGTGCTCCTGGAAATCTGGAATTACTTGATCCTGATTTTGATAAGCTGAGCTCTGAAGAAAAAGTGCAAATACCACTTGATTTGGAGCGGCTGACTTTGAATTCTGACAAAAGGTTAAGAACAGAACAATCATTTTATTCTGATAGTATTTCTTATATGGTTCATGCAGATTCCAATGGCTTTTTTGAAGGAGAGACAAAAACTCTTCATAGTCTTGGAGTTTCGATGGTTGCAGATGATGCGAAATCAACTTCTACGGGAACCAATGAATCAACTAACATCGGCCGTAAACAAACTGACGGTTGGTACAGTACAGCACGCTTTTACAAGAACTTAACTCCTGCACAGGAAATTGTGGAAAAAGCTTGCCTGAGAACCTTACGTAAACTCGGTTCAGTTAAACCTGTCAGTCAGGAGGTTCCTGTTGTTTTCAGCTCGGAAATGGCTCAAAGTTTTTTGGGTAAAATTGCTTCTGCACTCATGGGTGAAAATCTTTTTCGCAAGCAATCATTCCTCTTGAACCGGTTAAATGAGTCAATTGCTGATTCGAAAATCAACTTGATCGATAATCCTTTACTTCCAGGCAAACTTGGTAGCCGCCATTTCGACAGTGAAGGCGTTGAGGCTAAGCCTTTGGTCTTGATAGAGAATGGAGTACTAAAAAATTATATGCTTTCTACATATTCTGCAAATAAATTGGGAATGACTTCCAATGGTCATTCAGGCGGAATTTCCAACCTGATTCTTAAACTTGGTGATTATCCTGAAGAGGAATTGATTGCAAGTGTTAAAAATGGATTGTATTTGACCTTCATGTCCGGGCAGGGAGCGAATATTGTAACAGGAGATTTTTCGCGTGGTGCGCAGGGAATTTGGATTCGGGACGGGAAATTGGCAGAGCCGGTAAGTGAATTTACTATTGCCGGTACATTCTCTGAAATGTTAAAGAATTTGAAAATGATAGGCAGTGAAGTTGATGAACGAAGTTCTATTCTCACGCCGGCTTTTAAAATTGATAAAATGGCAGTGAGCGGATCCTGATAAATCAGGAGGAGCGGACCAGATCGTGGATAGTAGTTTTAGAATGTTCGAGCAAAGATGTTTTGAATTGTTCTCCGGAAACACCTTGTAGGAGCAACTCTTTGGCTGTCAGTTTCAGTCCTTCCAGATATTCAAGTACAGCAAATTCTGAAATATCCTGATTTAGCAGTTTTTCGGTCCCTTCGTACATTGCAACTATCATAGTCTGATGTTGATCGTCTCCTAAGATAGAACGCAATGGAGTTATTCCCTGCTCGAAATGTTGTCGAAAACTGCGAATATTCTCAAATGAGAGCCTTTGATTGCCTGATACTGAAGAAAGTGTTTTCGCCCCTGCCTCTGAATTTTTCGGCTGAGAAGCGGAACTTGTTTGATTTACATTCATTGTCTTGGACTGATTGCTAGTGACTGGTTAGATTCCAAATTCAGGACAAACGTGATGCAAACTTCATGAAATTTTTCACTCAATGCTAAAGGTTAATGCTTAATCCCCGTAAAATTCTTGTAATTCGTTTCAGTTCACTAGGTGATTTGGTGCTGACCACTCCAATTTTTCGAGAATTGAAGCGTTTTTATCCGGATGCAGAAATTACACTGCTAACATCTTCCGGGCTAGGCTCAGTCCTCGATAACAACCCTCAGATTGATCATGTTATTATGCACAGCAGAAAAGAAACTCGCATGCAGCTGAAATTCTTGATCCAAAATTTGCGCAAGGAAAAGTATGACCTTATTTACGATGCGCACCGTTCTTTGAGAAGCATTTGGATTGTCTGGAATCTTTCTGGATTCGGTATTTTAAAGAAACCGGAGGTCTGGTCCATCAACAAGCGCAGTTGGCAGCGTAGCTTGCTGATACGTTTGAAACTCAATTTGCTAAAAAAAACAGATCCACAACGGTTGCACCTGCTTCGTCCTTTGCAGACACACACGAATCTGGAATTGCATAATCAGACAGAACTGTTTCCTGACAAAAGTGCTATTTTGCGCACTCAGGAATTTCTGAAAAAACACAACCTTCAGCCCAAACAGTTTGTGGCCATTGGACCATCCGCTTCCTACCCTCTCAAATGCTGGCCACTTGAATATTTCCAGGTGTTAATTTCCAATTTACTTGAACAGGGCTGGCATGTAGTGCTGGTAGGCGCTGCGGAGGAAAAAGAAACTACTCAACTGGAAGAAGAATTTTCCGGAAGAGTGCAAAGCGTTGCAGGATTGTTTTCACCACTTGAATCTGCAGAATTACTTAGGCATGCCAGCATTGTTGTAACTAACGATACATCTGTAGGTCATCTGGCAGAGGCGATGCGTACTCCCGCATTAGTTTTGTTCGGGGCAACGGTGAGAGAATTTGGCTATGCGCCATTTTTACAGGAAAGTAAAATGCTGGAAACGTCGGAGGTGCTTTACTGTCGTCCCTGTTCTCGTGATGGCCGGGGAGAATGTCATAATCCTAACTATTTGAGGTGTTTGACCACAATTGCCCCGGAGATGGTTTTGTCATTTATTCCCAAGCCGGAAACTAAACGTACAGCATAATACTTGGTGTTGGAACTGAATTTTCGAGTTCTGCAGAATTATGATTCCTTCGCTTCAGGTTCTGATTCGCTGCTGCTTTGTGCAAATTTTGTATTAACTTCTTGTAAGTCCAGCCGGCCTGCATCAGCCATTTCCCGCATAGCCTCTATAAACAATTTGCGTGCAGTTCGGATTTCATCTGAATTCGGTGATTTTGTTTTTAGTGAAGAAACTAGGGCAGCTCGACTTTTTTCGGGGAAACACATGATTGCGGCTTCCTTAATTTTTGAGGTAGATCCTGAGATTGCCGTTATCACATCATCCGGCTGTAATTTCCGAACAACTTCCAGCAAAATATCTTTTGGCACATCAGGAATAGAGTCAAAAATAAAACAATGACTTTCAATGCTCTCACTAAGTTTAATATCAGAGGTTCGCAATCCATTAATCAATTCCTGTCTGGTCGTGTTGTCTAAATCACCAAGTACATCGGCGATAAATTTTATCCCGTCAACCCCGACCGTACCTTCATCAGGCACGTGCCTCGCTTTTTCAGCAAGGTTGTAGCCAATCTTCTCCACCAGTTCAAGAGGAAGTTCATGCAGCTTACCCAGTTCCAATGCTACTTTTGTACGTTCATCTTTGGGTAGTTCACGTAATAATTCAGCGGCCTCCTCACTATCCATGCGCCCGAATACAAAGGCTTTTATTTTCGCAGGTTCATCTTTCACCAAGAAACCTATTTGTGAGGTTGTCAGTTGGTCCATGAACTCAAATGGATTTGTTTTGTTTTGTTCAGGATCAGTTAACTGTTTAGTGAGTAAAAATTTCTGAATGTCCTTTAAAACAGCATTCTCATCTTCTGGCGAGGGGTTAGCTTCTTCAGCAAATTTCTCCAGATCCAAATATGTTTTTTGTGGAATAGTGCCGGCAAAGAGTTTTCTTGATGTACTCATTCCCAAAGTTGCTATAAGCTGGGTCAGCATGTCCATCGATTGTTTGTCCCGTGACATCTCATGGACTAATTCCTGTTTCCAGTCATCACGGCCAATGAGTTGCTTAACAATATCTTGAATGAGTCGTTCGTTGTCGGCAATAATCAAAGCATCATTTGCCTGAAACTCATGTCCATTACCGTTTAGTAGTTTGTCATTGGAATCCGGAATCGGAACAAAACCTTGCTGAGGAGATGAGGGCAGTTGTGGTGTCTCTGATTGAGGAGGCATCAGGGCAGGAAAATCCGCTTGTTCGGCTGATTTTACTTTGACTTTTCTTAGTTTCCAGAGCACCCATAAAAACAAGATAATGAGTAGCAGCATCATTCCGGCAAGAATTTTCTCTATATCGTTCATTCTCAGCCAAAACGGTTCTTCATCTAGTGGCTGGCCCTCTTCTTCAGTGGACGGTTCGCCATCTGGACTCATGGCTGCTTCTTTTTCTTTTGGAGCTACTTCTTCCTGGACGGCTTTAGCCATTGGATCTGGCAACCCCTCTTCAGCAGGCACATCGAACTGTTCAGGAAATGGCTCAGTAGGTACAATCGGAATAAAAACCAGCTCATCTCCACGCTCGTAATCGAGTCCACTTAGTATGGGAACAATTTCACTAATGTAAGTACTCACTGATGGTGAAACTTCTTTATGCATCACCAAATCTACACGCATCCGCGTGATTTCCCAGTATTTTGCGCCGCTTGAGCTCGGAGGGTCATTGAGTTGTCCGAATCCCGGAAGGGTTTCGTTTGCCATACTTACGGCGCGTTCCTCACCAAACAGTTTTACCCGAAGCACATAATCCTTGGTATCGAGGTAATACTTGAGTCCATTGCGGATTGCCTCTTCAATTTCAAACTGTCGAATGCTGAGTGACTTGACTCGTTCCTGCGCTTCAAGGGTAGGGACTTGGTCGAGCAAAAATAAAATTATTATGGAAACTGAAACAGGCAGAAAAAACCTTTGGAGCCCAAGCTGCATGCGCTTTTGTACCCTTGAAGATTTTATAGTTTTCATCATTACCTGGACAAACGCATGAGATATTTTTTCAGACCCTCATTTGTTGGATCAAGTTCAAGGGCATGCTGCCAATTTTCTAATGCCATTCTGTTCCATCCTAGTCGATAGTAAATTGAACCGAGCATCGCAAAAGCCTGTGATGAGAATGGATTTAGTTCAATTGCTCTGCGGAGTGCGGTTATAGCAGCATCATAATCTTCTCCCATGTATGCTTTTCGTGCCTGCAGCAAATAGCGCGTGGTTTCAACTTTGGCCTTTAAATCTATGCGCCGTGGTTCAGGATCTGGTTCCAAAATGGCTTCTGGCTTTTCTTCTGACGTTTCATAATTTTGATCTTCAACCTCTAAATCAGGTTCTTCGTCAATTTCAGATGCCTTTTTAGATTCTGCATCTCCTTCTTCTTTTTCTCGCTCTTTCTTTTCTTTTTCTTCTTTCTCTTCTTTCTTTTCTTTCTTTTCTTCCTCTTCTTTCTCTTCTTTCTCTTCTTTCTCTTCTTTCTCTTCTTTCTCTTTTTCTGCCAGTTCTGCCAGTTCTGCTGCAGCATTATCGAGAGTATTTACAGAAGATTGGGCCGGTGTTGTAAATGGGACGTGCACCATTTTTAGCTCATCTCTACCTGTTAAATTCAGGAACCTGATTCTCTCGTCTAATGTTTGCCGGAGGACTTCCACATTGAACAGGGAAACCGGAGTATTGACGACAGCAAAAATTGTTGTATATGGCCTTACTTGATTCACAATACCTACAATTTTATTTGTTTGAGTTGGCACCCAGACATTATTTGCAAATCCTGGCAACTTGATTTTTGTAATCCGCTTATCTCGCTTAGTAACAGGAACGGTTTCCAGAATATAACGAATACTAACCGAAACTCCTACGTACTCTTTCGGAAGAGCCTCACGGAAAATAATGTCCAACTTTTTTTCTAAATCCCTTTCAACTTTTCTCTGTTCAGGAGGTGGAGGCAGTTTTACTTCACCGTCACTACTGCTACTTTGATCTTCCGGTGTTTCCTCGTCAGCTGAAAGTCCCAACTCTCCCTCTTGTTCTTCCTTGATCTGATCAAATGGGACAGCAAGCAATTCTTCAAGTGTTTGTCTTTTTTCAGCTGCCTCTTCAGCCTTTTCCGGAGATGGATCTTCAACTTGTGATTCATCTCTAGAAACATTAGCCTCTTGCGCAACAGCACTTGCCCCATTACAAAACATCAGAAGACAAATAATCAGCAAGGCATAAAGCGATGCTTCGGCACCAGAAACTTTGTTTTTTCCCATCCCTTACTCCAGGTTGTTCAGCATTTGACGCACTTCTTCATCTTTAGGATCTAAACGTTGTACATGCTCCCACATCTCTAGGGCTTCATCCTTTTCCTCCAAGAGAAAATGTAGTGAGCCTTTCATTTTTAGAATAAATATTTTGTCTGAGCGTTTAACCGCGACTTTTAAACCCTTTTCCGCCCATTCCAACCCTGAGACGTAGTCCCCTGTTTGAAAAGCTTCAAGAATTTTTACGCGATAATCCTTAAGTGCAGTCCGTTGTTCTGGTGAAATAGAATCTTCAGAGCGTTCCGGGAAAATCTTGCGGATAATTGCCAGAGAATCTCCGCGCTTCGAATCAAAATTTACTGCAAGCGGAACAGCTTCCTTGAGGAAAGTATCCACTGAAGGCAGAACAGTGTCATCGAGAAGTAGATTTATAGCCATTTTTATATTGCTGGCAGAAGGAGGCGCATTTTCAGTTTCTGTATTTTTTTCAATCAAAGAAAATTTTACATTTACAACAAAATCAGTTTTGGCCACATAATTCAGCAACAACTCAGTCAGTTTCCTCCTAACAATCTGTTCTTCATAAGGCGCTATGCTGTCAGAAAATGGTTTTGGAAAAGAGGTACGTTCCACTAAAACTGTATCGCCGCGATCAGCGGTGAAAAATTCCTGAGCGGGAATCAGTTTCTTTACAAATTGCTCTTGAGTCTCAGGTAAAGTATTGTCTAGCAAAACGCTGACTTGAACCGTTTTTAGTGCTTCCTTCAACTCATGGTTTCGCTTTGTACTTTCAGAGATTGCAGAATCACCCTCTACTTCCTCATTAACTGCATCAGCTTTTGATGTATCACTATCGAGCGGTAAGTTTTTCAACTGCACTTCCTGCAATAATTTTTTGTCCCAATCAATTATTACTGAAACGTTAAACCGTTCTGGAGAAAGGTAACGAGCCATCAATTTGTCAATATTGAGTTTGAGACTTTGTTCAAAAGCGGCCGTTTTTAAAGTCAAGTTTTTGCTGGTTGCATCCTGTAAAGGAACCGCAATTACAAAATTAGGACTATCAATAGGATGGATTAAGTTAGACTTGAGATCACCACGTTGTAGAACAATCCGCAGTAGACGTTTGTTTCCCTGTGTCTCTTCAATGACAGCAACTGAATTTTTTCCACCACCAGTTTGTTGATTGAACAGCACTTTTTTCTTCACCGGAAGTTCCTCTATTGCGGGCCCAACAGATTCTTCAGTTGGAGTACAACCGCTTAGAGCCGACAAAAACATGAGGCCAATTATAAATTTTGGCAAAAACGACAGTGATGTTCTGTTATTGATATATGGTTTCATGACACTAAGTATATCTTTGGAGCTCATAATTAAAATTTGAATTCATTTCCAGAGAATTTCCATCCAATGGAAACAATTTGTGCACTTGAAGCTGTAGCACTTTCATCTGTTGTTATCATAGACAGAAAATGGAAACTGAGTGTCAATTGTTCCGCGACAGAGACGGTAAAGCCTGTTTTGAAATATGACGGACTGCTAAAGGGTGTCACAGTCATCATTCCCAATCCGGCTATTAGCCCGACTGCTACTTGGTCGCCACCAAAGTTGAAAATGTCATAACCAATTGTGCCATCAATTAAAAATCCAGTGATTGCTTTATCATATTTCTCCGTCAAGTTTGAGTTGTCATCGCTCAAAAATGAACCTCCTCCAGTTAAACTCCAGTCATCGGCAAGTCTGACCATTTTTTCCCCACCGAGCACTCTAGTCTGGTGAACAACTGTGGTTTTGCCTGCCGAACTACTGGTGTAAGTGATTGGAACAGTCATCTTACCGTAGAACGCATGTATGTAAGACCCGCTTTTGGGTGGGCTGCCGGTCACAATTTTTGAGTAAACAATTTCTCCATCTTTTGCTTCATAAGCGTTTAGTGAAATCGAGAGTTGTCCTTGACTTGTAAACAAGGCAATATCGAGAAATCCCTTAACATTTAATTCTTTGGCTATTTCTCGGCGATACTTGTCATCGGCGATCCCACGGCTGATTTTGAGAAAACTGCCAGAGATGTCTGTACGGATTTGACTACATGCCTCGCAGACGCTAACTAACAGCTTTTTCTGACTGGTTAGTGCTTGTTGTAAACGTGCAGTAGCAACTTTGCGAAAACTACCAGTCAGGGTATCGCCGTAGGAAATATTAGAAATAGCAACGGAACTGATTTTGGATTGCATATTTTGAACTGAGTCAACCAGTTTCCAAGTGAGCTCCTCCAACTGAGCGATCTGCGGATCTTTCCAGAAAACATAGTCTGACAATTCTTCTGCCAGTGCAGTGTTCATATTCAAGGCGAATATGCATTGCATCAAAAGCAATTTGCGCAAAAATTTTTTCATTTGAAAACTGTCAAAAACTTGGTGTGTTTTTTGCTGTTTCTCCATAGGAAAAACAGCTTATAGAGGCTTTATCAACTTTCTGCAACCTTCCTGCCAATATTGACCAAGTACAATGCTGAATAGAATTGTTCTTACTGAAAAAAATCAAATTTCGACTTTGAAAGTCATTGATGAGTTGAGGCATGTAGATATACAGCCGGCTATGCATGCACTTGAAAAAGGTATAGCTTCAAGTAATTCGCAGAAGGTTAATCTCGATTTAAACAATTTGCAAGTCATAAGCCATGCTACACAGGAGTTGTTGGGATTGGTTATTAGGCATGTACGCCTGCAAAATATACCCATTACTATCTCCGGCAGTTCCCAGCTTGATCCAGGAATTCTATTGGCAATTTCTGAAGGCAGACCCCAACTTCTTGAACAGCAGAATCAAGAAAAAGACACATTTACGATAAAGCCAAAATATTTTTCACGTTTCTCAACTCCATTTTTTTCCAATGAAAAAGAAGATTCTACTAATCAGAGTATAATTAATGACATAGAGGCAGATCAAAATAATACAGACAAAGAGCAGAAACTTGATTTGGAGGAGAAACTGGAAGACACAGAGGGTAGCTTGCGAGAAGATGTTTCTGCAAAATATTCACGCTGGCTTTTGTTCGGTTGGGTCTTGTTTTTCGGTTTAACCAGCATAGCTCTCACGCTATTGATTATGCTTTGGCCTGAGTATCAGTCGGGCAAAATTCATGAAGTTTTACTGAATGATAACAAATCTTCATTTGTTGAAAATGGTGGGTTGGCAGACAGTTCTTATATTAAAAAAAGACCGAGGAGTTTCTTAATGCAGGCGGTAAGAAAAGATAATGTGACTGAAACTGAAAGCTTAATTGCTGCCGGTGCTGCGCTGGAATCAAAGGATAACAATGGATACACACCTCTGATGCATGCGGTCAAACAACAAAACACTGAAATAGTCAAGTTGCTGGCTGAACATGGTGCGAATGTCAATATTTCAGACGATTTGGAAGACACCCCGCTGGTTTGGGCTTCTTCAATGAAAAATGAGGCTATTGTGAAAGTGTTACTGGAAAATGGTGCTGATCCGGATAAGGGCAATTTTTCACCGCTTATGTGGGCTGCCTTTCACGGTAATTTGCCGATGCTAAAAATGTTTTTGGAATACAGAGCAAATCTAAACTTACGTACTCACGAAGGCTGGACTGCACTCATGTGGGCAGCAGAAAGGGGGAATTTGCATGTCATGTGGGAACTTCTAGAACGTGGCGCCAGAGTCAATATGCAGAATAATAGTGGTCAAACTGCTCTAATGCTGGCAGCAGGCCGGGGAAGAATAGGCCCAGTAGGTTTGTTGCTCAATAAAGGAGGAGATGCGTCTGTTGTTGATTTTAACAAAAAAACTGCTGCCGATTATGCGCGAACTGAGCAGAGAAAAGAAGTTCTTCTGTTACTGGAAGGGGAATTTGATTAGCAGTGATGCAAAACGATTTTGCAGAGCTGAGATATTATTTTTCTGGAAGTGTTTGCAAAAGTGCTAACAACAGCTGAACAGCTTGTAGATTGTGTCCACCTCCTGGGATGATGATATCGGCGTGTTGCCTGCTGGGTTCAACGAATTTTTCGTGCATAGGACGCACTGAGTCCAAATACTGCCTGGTTACGGATTCTACAGAACGCCCACGTTCACATAAATCACGTTCTAAACGTCTGATGAATCTTAGATCAGGAGGAACATCAACAAAGACTTTTAAATTCATCATTTTCCGTAGTTGGTCATCATTCAGGACCAATATGCCGTCAACTATCAAAATCTGACAAGGTACCACCTTTTTTGATTTTGAATCCCGTAAATGCCGTGCAAAATTATAAATGGGAATTTCAACATTCTTTCCGGAAATTAGCTGCTCAAGGTGTTCCACTAAGAGTCCTGTTTCCAATGAGTCCGGGTGATCAAAATTGATTTTTGTACGTTCTTCAAATGTTAATTCCGGTCGATGCCTGTAATAAGCATCGTGGTGGAGTACAGATATTTTTTCCGGTCCTATTTTTTCTATAATCTCGTTTACAATGGTAGATTTACCGGACCCGGAACCACCACCGATTCCCATCAAGAAATTTTTTGATCTCGATTTATGCATGTTCAATAGAACCTTCAGTTATAAATTTTGTAAAACATGCGCATTGACATTACCAGTAGAAAAAAGGCAAACCAGCGTTTGAGTTTGTCTTTGTCCAGGTGGTGAGCCAGCTTTGCACCTTGTGGAGCCACTATCATGGTCATGGGAATCATGCAAAGAAACCCCAACAAACTGAAATAACCGAAACTCAATGGAGGAAGATTCGGGCTGTTCCATCCACTGAAAATGTATCCGATTGCGCCAGGCAAAGAAATCATTAAACCCAAACTTACAGATGTTCCAACTGCACTCAGCATTGGCAAGCTGTAAGCAGTCAAATACGAAGTGAAAAACACTCCTCCACCAATCCCCATCATTGCTGAAAGCAGGCCAATCAATCCTACAGCACTCCACATTTTCGGTAAAGCAGGCAGTTCGTTTCCCAGTATGAAATGTTTTTTTCGTAATAAATTTAACGCAATCACCAGAGCCAATACCGCAAAAACCGCCTTGAGTGCATCACCACTAAGGATGCCAGCCAGCCATGAACCAAGCAACGCACTACCTGCGACCGGAAGTGCAAGTCTGCGAAACATAATGATGTTTACGGAACCTCGTTTATAATAAGACCAAGCAGATGAAATTGAGGTGGGCACGATGATTGCCAATGATGTTCCAACTGCCATGTGGGTGGTGAATTCCTGAGAATATCCCAACTCATCAAATGCATAGAGTAAAGCAGGTACTATAATAATTCCTCCGCCTACTCCGAAAAGACCTGCTAGTAATCCTGCAAAGGCACCAGACAGAAGCAGTAATCCCAATAAAGTAAGAAATTCAGGATTGAAAAAAGAGGAATTCATTAAGTGCTGAAATTTTATTTTTAACGCAAAAAATGTTCATGTATACCAGTCGTTATTTGGCACGCAGCGGTTTGCTGATATTCCCAGTGTTACCAAGGTAATAAACTGTTAAAACAAAGTTAAAAGAGGATTTACTAGGATTTGGATGGTAGCTTTTTCTTTGTTCCTTTCAGGTTTGGAAAGCCAATGGGGAGCACTTCGGCAAAAGTTTTCACAAAATATGGTTTGATGTTACCGGTTATGCTTTCATCCAAATCATCAAAATCTTTTTTATTTTCGGCTGGAAAAATTAATTGAGTGACTCCTGCCCGCCTGGCTGCAATTGTTTTTTCTTTAACACCACCGATTGGCATTACCAAACCTGTGAGAGTCAGTTCTCCAGTCATGGCCAGATTTGGAATAATTGCTTCCTGTGCAACGAGTGAGTGGAGTGCACAAGCCATTGTAATTCCGGCAGAGGGGCCATCTTTGGGTGTGGCTCCGGCAGGCACATGAATATGGATAAAATTTTCAGCAAAGAATTTCTTAATATGCTCATCCGTGCTGCCTTTAGAACGAATAAAAGTGTAAGCAATTTCCGAAGATTCTACCATCACATCACCAAGTTGTCCTGTTTGCTTGAATCCGGGGTTCTTTGCATCAACTCTGGAGGCTTCTATGAACAACGTGGCTCCGCCGACACTAGTATAGGCCAGCCCTGTAACGACTCCAATTTTAGGTTTTTTGTAACGAGTTTCCTCCGCAAAAGACTTGCGGCCTAACAAATCCGGAAGATCATCCTTACTAATCTTAACTAGGTCGACTTCTTTTTCGACAATTTTTCGCGCAGATTTTCTCATCAGTTTTTTAAGGTTGTTTTCCAAACTTCTTACTCCGGCTTCTCGCGCGTAACCATCTATAATTTCACGTAAAACTACTTTGGGCAGTGAAAATTGAGACTTCTTGAGTCCGTGTATTTTAAGTTGTTTTGGTAACAGATGTTTTCGTGCAATTTCCAGTTTCTCTTCAAGGATATATCCAGAAAGACGGATGACTTCCATCCGATCGAGAAGTGCAGGAGGAATTGTGTCTGTTTGGTTTGCAGTACAAATAAAAAGTACTTTTGAAAGATCAAAACGCACATCCAGATAGTGATCAAGAAAATCCTTGTTCTGTTCCGGATCAAGAACTTCCAGTAATGCAGAAGCAGGATCTCCATGAAAACTTGCACCAATTTTGTCTATTTCATCTAGCATAATAACAGGGTTGGCCGTTTTGCAGGTTTTAATTGCATTAATAAATTTTCCTGGAAGTGCACCAATGTACGTTCGACGGTGACCTTTTATTTCTGCTTCATCACGCATACCGCCCAGAGAAAACCGGTAAAATTTGCGTCCCAAAGCTCTTGCAATCGATTGTCCTACCGAAGTTTTTCCAGTACCTGGGGGTCCAACAAGTAAAACGATAGAACCGGCCAAATCTCCGTTGATGATTCCAACAGAGATCAGTTCCAGAATACGATCTTTGACATCTTTAAGACCATAGTGATCACGATTGAGAACTCGAGCTGCACGCTGAATGTTAAAATAATCTTTACTGTAGATGCCCCAAGGCAATATTGTCAGCCAGTCTAGATAGGTTCGGGTTACACTATATTCAGGTGATGCAGGTTCAATTAACCGCAGTTTATCCAGTTCCTCATCAATACGTTCTTTGGCCTCGTCAGAAAGTTTGAGTTTTTTTATTCGTGCTTCATATTTATCTGTTTCACTCTCAGAACCTTCTTTGGTGATGCCGAGTTCCTTCTTAATTTCCTTGAGCTGTTCACGCAGGAAAAACTCTCTCTGCTGCTGAGACATTCGGTCTTCTACCCGCTGAGAAATTTTAACCTGAAGTTTTGCAACTTCCAGTTCATGCCGAAGCAGGTTCAACGCTTTTTCAATTCGTTTTTTTATACTCTTTGTTTCCAGAATCTCCTGCAGTTCCTTTCCGGAAGCAGTCGTCATGGATGCGGCAAAGTCAGCAAGTGTTGCCGGGTCTTTGAGATTGATTCGACCCATCAAAAGCCCTAGTTCCTCTTTAAATAAGGGATTGAGTTGTACCAGTTCCTTGATTTGATTAATGATGGAAACGGAAAAGGCTTTTAATTCATCCTCAGATTTTTCTCCTCCTGGATCCCGCAAATATTCCACATTTGCTTTATATACCGGATCTTCTGAAATAATTTCAAGTATCTCAAAGCGCTCCAGAACCTGCACGATGATGTGCATTGGGTCGTTACCATGCTTTGATGCCTGCACAATCCTTCCGACTACTCCTATCTGGGCTAATTTGTCCGGAATATTAGCATCACTTTTGGGGCCAGTCCCTAAAGGTTCATAACTGTAAACCAATCCTACATAGCGCAGAGGCCCCTTTAACTCCTCCAGTAAAAATTTTTCTAAATTTTCATCAGAAATTATTACTGGCAGCAGCATTTTAGGGAACAAAGGGCGATCATAAAGGGGTACAATGAGCAAGGAATTTGGGAAAACATCTTCGCTGATGACAAGTGATTTGTCTTCTGGAAGCGCCTCTATGATGTTTTCAGGCACTTCTATTATTTCCTCTTGACTATCGTCATCGTTTTCAAATTCAGGATCAGAAGATTGAATCATAAATGCTCTTTAAAGAATATATTTTTTAAATTATTGATATTAAAATAGTTTTCAAGATGTATTAAATCAATATCAGTTGCTTTTTAATAGTGTTCGGTAGTACATTATCCATTATCAGAAACAGATGGTCTAGCCAGAAATTACTTGATTTGAATTTTTATGAATGTAACGAAAAAAACTAAAAGAGGTTTCTTTGCTGGCAATTACCCGCCAATGAACCTGGGGAGGTTGGAAAAAATTCCGGCCATATAGGTGGTGGCCTGAGTGAGGAGCCAGGGAAACAGGATTGCTAAGACAGCCATCATTGCACCCATTTTAGGAATGATGGCCAATGTTTGCTCCTGAATCTGCGTTACTGCCTGGAAGATGGAAACAAGCAAACCAACAACCAATGCACCAATCAGCATTGGAGCAGCAAGCAGGGTGGCCATTCGCATGGCTTCTATCATAATAGAAACAACGAGGGCTTCTGTCATAATTAACTCACTTTATCGTTTAGAATAGCTTATAATTCAACAAAACTTTTGACCATTGAACCAAGGATCAAATGCCAGCCGTCCACGAGTACAAACAGCATTAGCTTGAACGGTAATGAAATCATTACCGGCGGCATCATCATCATACCCATTGCCATCAGGATTGAGGCAATTACCATGTCTATCACAAGAAATGGGACGTATAGCAAAAATCCAATTTGAAATGCGGCTTTCAGCTCACTAATCACAAACGCAGGAATCATTACCCAGATCGGAATATCATCGATGTTTTTCGGACGTTCCATTTTGGCGATGCGGACAAACAAGGCCAAATCTTTTTCACGGGTAAAATTTCCCATAAAACGTTTAATGGGTAGAGAAGCACGGTCCATAAATTCTTCTTGGGAAATTGTCTCTTCCAAATATGGTTCAAGTGCAATGTTATTGACTTCTTCCCAAACTGGCATCATCACGAACAGGGAAAGGAACAGTGCAAGTCCAATTACGATTTGATTTGAAGGTGCCTGCGGCGTACCGATGGCTTGCCTCAAAAATGACAACACAATCACGAATCTTGTGAATGAGGTAGTCATGATCAAAATGGCCGGCGCCATTGTGAGGACCGTCAGTAAAAAGACGATCTGCAAAGTGGTGGCAACCTGTTGTGGTGAACTTGCTGAGTCAACTGAAATGTTGATGCCTGGAATTGGAGATTGCGCATAAAGCGGCATTCCAACACAAAAAATGACCAGCAACAGTAAACTTCGCGTCACGAATTTCATATTATCACAAAACTGTAAAAAGATTCCCAGATGCCGAAAAGTGCCATTGCTCCTTGTTTGCTGCCCTCTGGTTTCTTGAATCGTAAATGCGGCATGAGCCTTATTTGATTGGTTTTAAGAATTTGAGACGTTCTGACAGCTTGCTTGCAAAGTTCTGCATCATTTGATTCCCATGAAACAGTTTTTCATTTTTTACTGGAGTTTCTGGAAAACGAGGTCTGACTGTAGTTTTGAATTCGTTATTTTTGTCGTTTGACTTATTTGCCCCATTTCCTTTTTCAGAGTTAGATTCTAGAAAAACGCCTTTTCCCTGGCCTTCAAACTCAATTGAAGTATCCAGGTTTTCCTTGCTTTCAGTGTGCTTTGGTTTAGTCGTCTCAGCATGTTGACGGGCCCGATCCAGAGTTTTTATATAATTTGCCCGCGTGTGATCAATGTTAATCTCATTTGTTTTTTCGTCAGTCTGTATCGAGTGCAGAAATTCCTGATCAGTTTCTTCGTGTAATTCAGCAATTAAGTTGATGGAGGAAGGTGTCACGCCGCAAGCGAATATCCTCCCGTTCATGTCGAATACTATTATTTTCTGCTTTGGTCCAACATGATAGCTTGAAACCTGACGGATCTTGAGATTACCCTGCATTGAGGGAAATCTGCCGCTGAAAAATCTGTTATATAGAAACGCGATCAAATAAATGAGCAACAAAACGAACAGCAGTGCCAAACCCAGCGTCAGCATTGTTGAAGCCCAATCTTGTGTCGGCATTGGAAGAAGGTCATCTGCCAGTTTCGAGGGCGACTCATCAGGTGACTCTCTGGCAAAAGTAGAGGTAAAGGATTGGTCAGTTTTGACGCGTTCTTCGATTTCTTCTGTCAGGACTTCTGTGTTTGAAAGTGCGGGAGTGGTAGAATTGTTACCGCGTAAACCTAGGAGCAGATAGTTGCCGGAGCGGGTTATATCCGGATGTCCAAGCTGCATCTGCGGAGGGCGGAGTAAAATATCCAAATGAACAAAATTCGTGTTTGGAACTTGAACAGCACGAACTGCCCTGATTAAAGAATTGTCTTTTGAAGCAGTCAGAAGGGGTAATCTCGGATCCGTATTGACTGAACTGAAGCGCAAGCTCATTGAGCCGGATTCGAAGTTTATTAGAGGCTCTCCTAAAAATTCGCCGTCAAATTCCAGGCGAACCTGTTCGTTGCTTTCAAGAGATATTAGTTCGATGTTTTTCAGGGTACGCACTTCTGATGCAGCTGCAAGTAAAACCCAACTTGACCATAACGCCAGCGCAATCCCTACTTTGTGCCAAGTTGGTCTCGCGAAACTCATGATTTTTTTCCTCAGAGTGCTGAAAAGCGATTATCCGGACTTATGATATCCGTGATGCGTACCGCAAATTTTTCATTGACGACAATAACTTCACCACGTGCAACCAGCAGATCATTGGCACGTATGTCCAAAGGTTGCCCTATCAAACTATCCAGCTCGATTATGGATTCCTCATCCAATTCCAACAGGTCGCTGATTAACATCTGGACCCGTCCTACTTCTACAACAATAGATAGTTGTACATCAAATAGAAAATTGATGTCTATATCTCCAGCAGATTGAGGAGCCTTTGATGCGGTAACCTCTTCTCCTTCTCCTGATGCGTCCGCAGTCTTATCTTCATTCTGATCACCGTTTTCATCAGCTTTAACTTCAGAGAGGATTTGATCTTTGTTCGCTTTCAGTTCACTTTCAACGTCTGACCAGTCTAGTTCATCAAGGTTTTCAAAAGATTCTTCTTCTTCTGCCATCGATCAATGTTTTATAGTGCAGGTTTAATTTTTCATATTTCAGGTTACAAGTTTATTGGCAACTCTACCACCAAAAACCCCAGATCATCAAGACTTAATCAAACTTAAGGTTTTCTTATCTTGTTTCCTGACCTTTCTTTTCGTTACTGCCGGTAAAATTCCGAAAATAGTATTCTTCGTATTGGAACAGAATCTTCCCAGGCAGCTTTATTGGGAAAGAGTGAATTCAGGCGGATTTGTAAATCATTTTTTATAACTACCCGATTTTTAGTATCATCAAACTGTTCAACCGTAATCGAATTAAGGTGTGTGATTATCAGATCTTTTGCAATAGGAAGTCGTGCCAGCAGCCAATCTTTTGCAGCAGAATTTTCAAAAGCCAACTGGATACTGCTTTTAAGAAAATATTTGTCTCCAGGCATATTTACCACAAAAGTTCCAAGATCCAAATATTGAGGATCTTCCAGTGGAGGAGGTCCCTCACGAATTACTTTTGTTTCCTTAACCACCTCTTCTGCTGCATGCAAAGATGAAGTAAAGAAAAACAGAGTTGTCAGTACCAGCAGGCTCACAGATTTTAAACCTATGCTTTCAGCCGACCAGTATTTTTTTAGATTTATGAAAAGAACTTGAGAATTTTCGTTCATCGAAGTTCCTTGCCTGTCAGCAGTTAGAGACACATCACGCAGTCCGCATAGCTTTAATATCCAAGTGAATCCGGTCATTTCAGTATCAAGATTCAGACTATTATTACGGTGGTCACTGGATTACAAATTCCTCAAACAAAACTTTTCTGATTGGTTCAGGATCTTCCCACTCCGGCTCGCTGGGAAAGATCTGGCTGATGGCACTGATTAACCGTTGCCGTAAATCTTCTCTAGCATCTGATTGTTTGACATCTTCCACAGACAATTCCTGCAGTTCGGCCAGAACAATGTCCTTAATCTCAACCAAACGTACTGTCAGATAAGCAGCTGCCGCCGGTTCACTGAGCATCAGTTGAATCGTGGTTTTTAAAAAACGTCGGCCGTCTTTAAGATTCACCACAAAACTTTCCAAAGGAAGAAAAATAGGTTCTGCAAGAGGTTCTGCCACGTCTGTCACCTGCATTTCTTCTTCGGGCAACTGTTCTTCCTCTTCACCAGACATCAGCATAAACACGACGATGCCAATGACCAGCAAAAGCACCACAGCTACGATTATAATTATTAGCTTCTTTTTGCTGCCACCTCCACCGCCTCCGCCGCCTTCTTCATCTGCCATAGCAACTCCTTTTGTACACTGTGAAAATTAATAATTATTTTAAAAAATTCCAAACTAATAAGATCTTCTTCTCAGGACACATTCTTTCCATAGATCGGTTGGAATGTAACAACTGCTTCTTTCAGAATCAAGTCCTCTTTTTTCTGATGGTTTATAACACTTTTCAGCTCGATGTGGCCCATGCACGTGGTGAACCCTGAAAATAAAGTTCTGGATATCTTTTGCGTGCTACACTCAACATTGCCAGGAATTTTGGTACGTATTCATGCGTCTCTTTGCGCAGCTTCAGTTTCCAGAAATTTCGTGTACCCTGAGACTTTATTTCCTGTGCCATATAACCTGGTCCCCCGTTGTAACCAGCTAGGGCTAATTCCCAGTTGTTGTCGAACATTTTTCCCAGTTTTTTCAAATAACGAGCGGCTGAATCGGTTGCTTTACGCCAGTTAAGCCGATCATCTGATAACCAACCCACGTGCAGCCCGTAGTCTTCCGCTGTTGTTTTTGTGAATTGCCACATGCCTCGTGCACTTCCGGAATCTGCTCTTGTGTCAAAACAAGATTCCAGAAGTGGTAAATGTGCAAGTTCCGGAGGTAAATTGTATTGATAAAAAACCCGATGGATGTAGTGAAGATACCCTCTGGATGTCGCCCGGTCCAAACAGATTTTTATATGTCTGTTATTGTTGTAAACTTGAACGTATTTTTTAATCCGCGAGTTGGATTGTTTCCAAATTTCTGTATTGTAGAATTGTCTACCGCCAGGGAGACCGGCAGGTTTAGTACTGCACCCAACGAGGGAAATAGCAAATACGAGGAGCAGCCAATAGTAATTATATTTTTTTGGTCTGATGAAATTCTGCTTCAATAATAGCGGTGAGTGACCAATGTTTCGCAAGAGAATATTTCGCCAATATGAAGACATGACAAGTTTTTAAACGCTTGTTTTTGCTGTATTTTATTGTAATACGCCCCAAAAACTGCTGAGCCGCTCCCTGAGACTAATGCACCAAATGCACCATTTTGGAGTAATAAAGATTTCAGTTCAGCCAAGACGGGATATTGTGCAAGCAATGAAGTTTCAAACTGATTCTTCAAATGACTTTTCAAATCATCAATTGAGCATACTTTTGGAAAGAACGAATCTCCTTTCGGTTGGCAATTTTGGTAAGCTTCTTTAGTGGAAATTGAAAGAAAAGGTTTGATAATGATGACGAAGAATTTAGGATAGTCCAGCATTGGTTTTATCTTCTCACCGCGACCACTGATTTCACATGGAGATGGTTCAAGAAAAAAAGATACATCTGAGCCCAGCTCTGCCGCAATTTTATGAAGTCTTTCAACAGGCAACAGACCCTCTTGTCTCGAAGTTTCCCGATAAAAATGATTTAAAGCCCGGAGAGTTCCAGCCGCGTTTCCGCTCCCTCCTCCGAGTCCTGCACCAGAAGGAATTTGTTTTTCCAGAAATAAATCCAGATCAACTGCCTTACCGCTTTCTTGCTCAAAAGAGCGCACTGCTCTTACCACCAAATTGTCTTCTGGAGGTTCAGAAAAATCTGCACCACTCATCCGGAAATTCAACCCTTGTCCTCCATTATTGCTGAGGGTCAATGTGTCAAATAAACTGACCGGAACCATCTGCATATACAATTCATGGAATCCGTCTTCACGTTTGCCTAAAATATAAAGCAGCGGATTGATTTTTGCGGGTGTTTGAATTTTCATTCAATCTACTCCGCAAGCCCAAGTCAGCCACTGCAAGTATTCCGGACGTTCCAGCACTGGCGAAATTTCACCCAAAACGCGGAGATGATATCCGTCTAACCATTTGAGTTCCTCTGCTGAAAGCAAATTTCTGTCAATCAGATTACGGTCAAATGGAATTAGCGTTAGTACCTCAAAACAGAGCCAGTCCTTGCCGCCCGGATGTTGCGGAAGACCCTCGGCTTTTTGGACAAGATATAGATTTTCCAACCGAATTCCGCCCCAGTTTTTTTCATAATATCCTGGTTCATTGGATAGCACCATTCCTGCTTGCAGAGCCACATCATGTGCAACAGGTGAGATACTTTGAGGACCTTCATGCACGTTCAGAAATGCACCTACTCCATGTCCTGTCCCATGCCCAAAATCTAAACCCTCATTCCAGAGTCCTGAGCGGGTGATTGAATCTAGAGATGACCCTTTTGTTCCTTCAGGAAAGACTTGACGGGCCAGCCGAATATGCGCCTGCAGGACCAAGGTGAAAATTCTTTTTTGCTTCTCATCCGGTTTACCATTAATTACAGTGCGAGTGGCATCAGTTGTCCCGCCGGCACACTGAATTCCGGAATCCACAAGCAGTAATTCTCCACTTTGCATAGGATTTTCTGAGCTCGGATTTCCGTAATGAACAATTGCTCCATTTGGACCTGAACCGACGATTGTATTGAAACTAAGGCCGGCAAAATCATCGGCTTTAGCATATTCTTCATAAAGCCAGTTCGAGTATTCTTTTTCTGTAACTGGTTGTTTTCCTTCAAAGGATTTATGCAAGCGTTGAAAACTTCTGATAATTCCTGCTCCTGCCCGCTGATGTGCAGTTTTTATGGCAGATATTTCAGCAGAGTTTTTAAGTGCTTTTGGCAAAACGACGGGACTTTCTTTTTCGAAAACTTGGGCAGGAGTAAAAGCTAGGCGCGTACCCATTGTGATTCTTAATGGATCCAGCCAGACTTTAACAGTTTCCTGTTCTGCAAGTTCCTCTAAAAAACTCAGGTATTCGGCATAAGGCCGGAATTCCCATGCCGGACAATACTCACTTAAATTTGCTTCCGGATGATGACAAAAGCAAATCGCACGATCTGAAAAGACCGCAGCATATGCTTCAAAAACCGGATTGTATTCAATATCACTGCCACGCAAATTCGTGAGCCAGGCAATTTCATCAAGCATTGTGAGCAGTAATACATCCGGTTTTGATTCATCTGATGTTCCTGCTTTACTCAATTCCATACGGATATCCTGCAGTTTGCATTCGCTATCCTTGCCGGTGTATTTTAATGCTAGAGGATAGATCTCTTTTTTGGGGGGATCCGGACGGTTTACCCAAACTGTGTCTACTATATTGGGAATAGTTTTCAGCAAAGTGTGTCCAAATTTGCCAAGAGTCTTTTCGTAGCATTGCCATACTTTAGGACTCATCACAAATGGATCTGCTCCAATTGTTAAAGTTTTTTGTGATTGAGCTGCAAGCCACTTTTGCGGTTCAAGAACACCTTCATTTCCAAGTTTGTGAATATCAAAATGATCAGAGCATGTTTGTTCAGCCTGCAAATGATAGCGTGAATCAACAAAGAGCTGGTGGCGTCCTTCCACACAAAAAATAGCTGTTCCTGCAGAACCCGTAAATCCTGTAGAATCTGCGTTGGCTGTTGAAGCTTTCAAGCGCCAGCTCTGTGCAGGCAGGTATTCGTTAAGGTGCTCATCGGATGAAACTACGACCAACATGTCTAATTCATGCTTTATCATCGCTTCACGCAGCTTATTTACCATTCTTGGATTCAGTTTTTGTGATTATTGAGAATCTATAATTACAACAATTTCATCATAAATAATCTGCTTATGACAAGCCAAATCCTTGCAGGTGGATTCCTTTTCTGTTTAATAAAACATTTTATTAATCGGGAATATTTAACGCTTAACTGGTCGACTGCTGATCTTTCTTCATCCAATCTGCCAGGGTGCAGAGCGACCCATAATTTAGCAAGTCTTCGCCTTTGATTGGCAACAGATACTCTATTTTATTGGTGCTCATCTGGTTTGCAGTCTTGTTCAATCTTTGGCAGATAGCACTCAGTGATTGTTTTTTTCTGAAAAGACTGACACCAAGAAAAACACGGCGCCGGCAAGGGGATTGGTTTGCAAAACTCAGGAAACGTCAGGACCTGCCTTAATAATTTCCGAACTGGAACCAGCTTCAAATTGTTTGAAGTTTTTCTTGAACATTTTTGCCAATTTAAGTTCTGCCTGATCATAAGCGTTTTCATCCGGCCAAGTCATTCGGGGTAACAAGATTTCATCTTGAACATTCGGACATTCAGTTGGGACCTCAAATCCAAATAATTCATTTTTTACATAAGGT
>JAKUUI010000003.1 GCA_022448485.1 SAR324 cluster bacterium | reverse complement strand
GTGGAGAATTGGCACAGAAATCAAATCTGCCACTTTGGATTTTACTGACAGGTGGTTTTGGAATTATTCTGGGATTATCAACTTTAGGATATCGAGTCATGCAGACAATTGGCAGCAAAATCACCGATCTCGTGCCTACTCGCGGTTTCTCAGCAGAACTGGCAGCAGCAGCCACGGTGGTAATTGCTTCCCGTACCGGAATTCCTGTTTCCACCACTCAAATTGCTGTTGGAGCTGTGATGGGAGTTGGACTGGCACGCGGAATTGGAGCGCTGGATTTGCGGATTGTTGGAGGAATTTTCATGTCATGGGTTATCACCCTGCCAGTTGGTGCTCTCTTGTCAATTTTCTTCTTTTTCTTCTTTCGTGGAGTGTTTCTATAAAGAGAAATGCTATAAGGTAGAAAGCTAGATAACTGCCTTATTTTTCTTTTAAGTTTTCAGTCTTACTACATTTAGAGGCTGGATAAGGAATGTACCAGCAGCATCCGCTGATTTTTCAACTGCTTCTGAAAACGAGAAACGCAAAAGGCGGTTGGGGTTTGCTCTCTGTACTGGAGTGTTGTTTAAGGTCCTCATTTCCTGAGTTGGTATCTCTATCACACTTCCGTCAAAGGTCAGTACTTCTAGAACTCTATCACAGTCAAAAGAGTTTTGAGTAAGCATGGTGAAAGACTTGCTCTTTTCCACTTCCATTACAGTTCCAGCAAACTCATAACCGGAATTTCTGCCATTTCTATCTCCTTGATAAATACTCTCCGCACCAGCTGCCACAGCAGCTTCAGGCTGATTATTCAGGTAACCATACGTGTAACCCCTGTGCGGAATTTTTTCCAGCATTCCGGACAACTCTTTCAGTTTCTCCGGCCATTGTTCCTGTGGTGTTGAGTCACACCATTTAAGTGCGAGAGCATACGCATTTATAGTTGTTGCTGCATATAAAGAACTTTTCATTCGCCCTTCCACTTTAATGCTTTCTACACCCGTTTTAAGAAACTTTGGGAGCAAATCCAATCCGCGCAAGTCCTTTGAACTCATCAACGACGTTGGAAAACACTCCAAAGACTTATCTTCTAATACTGAGCTCTCTTGAATTACAGAATAGGAAAAACGACAGCTTTGGATGCATCCGCCGCGATTGCTGTCACGTCCTGCAGTGTAATTTGAGATTGTGCAGTTTCCAGAATAAGCCATACACATTGCACCGTGAATGAAGAGTTCCACCTCAATATCGACTTCCTTCCGGATATGTCCTGCTTCTTCAAGAGAAACTTCCCTTCCCAACACCAGCCTTTTGGCACCAAGATTTTTCCAGACTTTTGCGGCATGAATATTTAAGCATGATGCTTGAGTGGAAAGATGAATCGGCAGTTTGGAGTGCTGCTGAACTACCGTCATCACGCCCAGATCCGAAACAATTACTGCATCCACACTAGTTTGTTCTAAAAATCGTACATATTCCGGAAGCTCATTGAGCTCTTTGTCATGCAAAAATGCGTTTAATGTGACATATGTTTTACATTTCTTATGATGCGCATATTTTATTCCTTCACGCAATTCTGTATCCGAAAAATTGTCTGAAGCTCCGCGCAAACTAAATTTTGGACCTGCTAAATAAACAGCATCAGCACCATACAAAACGGCAGTTTTCAATTTAGCTAAATTTCCGGCTGGTGCAAGTAGTTCCATAAGAAGGCTACAGGTTTCAGTGGACAGGTCTCAGGAGGCAGATTCGAGTGACATGCTTATAACTTGATGCCAAGTTTTTCTCTAATCAAAGTGTGGGCATGTCCCTGATAGCGTGGACCGGTTTGTTCAATTACAGCACTGGCCATTGTTGTTCCAATTAGACCGCTATCGAGAGGGGACAAATCGTGAGTCATTCCGTAGAGAAAACCTGCCGCAAAAGCATCGCCGGCTCCTGTTGTGTCTTCAACGTGAATCGATAAAGGATCGATGAAAGAGATTTGCCCTTGATGAGAAATCAAGGCACCGTTTGAACCTAAAGTCAACACAGCTGTTTCAGTCCATTGAGAAAAAATTTCAACAGCCTTTTGGGTTATATTTGTTTCCAGCAGTGCAAATGCTTCTTCTTGATTGCAAAAAACCATGCTGGCATAACCTTGCACCAGTTTCTTGAAATCATCTTTATGACGATTTACACAAAAAGGATCCGAAAGACTTAGAGCTACTTTTATTTTACACTTTTTTGCTTCATCCAGGGCATTTAGTACAGCTTTTTTCTGTGACTCTGTGTCCCACAAATAACCGGTAAGATACAGGTATTTTGAAGATTGAATAACTTCAGGATCAATATCTTGAGTCTGCAGTTCCTGACTCATTCCCAAATAGGTATTCATTGTGCGGGCTCCATCATCACTGACCAGAATCAAGCTGCTACCTGTACTCCCATCAGCTTCACCAAGACGGGCGCTTACACCTAGATCTTCGAGTTTTTCCCGATATATTTTTCCATGTTCATCCCTGCCGATTTTTCCACTGAAAGCAACACGTCCGCCAAGTTGAGCAATCCCGATCATAGAATTGGCACCAGACCCTCCGGCAGCAAATTCAACTGATATTTGTTCGGCTTCCAATGCCTGCAACAACTCCCGCTGTTCCTCGAGCGAGATAAGGTGCATCATATTCTTTTCAATGCCACGTTTCTGCAAAAATGAATCAGGAACATGGCTCAGCAAATCAATCAATGGATTGCAGACACCATATACGTCAAATTTTTCCATTTTATTGTAAAAACTTGAAGTGAGAGTTTTTGAAACTTAAAAGATCAGCTTGCTTTGGCTTGCGGAATGCTGCTTGATGGATTTCTGACCAGCTTGGGTTTGGCCTTCTGCAGGATGGAATCTTTACTGATCTCAACTTCACTGATGTCCGGATCTGAGGGGACATCATACATGAGATCCAACATTGAGTTTTCGATAATCGACCTCAAACCACGTGCCCCAGTTTTCCGCTTGATCGCTTCTTTGGCAAGGGTACTTATGGCCTCTTTCTGGAAACTCAATTTCACGTTTTCAAGCTCAAACATTTTCTCGTATTGTCTGAGCAAAGCATTTTTTGGTTCTTTTAATATTTGCACCAAATGCTCAACTTCCAAATCATGCAGAGTTGCAATTACCGGAAGTCGTCCAATAAATTCTGGAATCAAACCATATTTGAGTAAATCTTCAGGTTCTAATTGAGCCAGAATTTCCACATTCCGGGTTTTCTTGTGCACATTTGCTCCAAAACCGATTGTGTTTTTGCCGATACGTCTTTTAATTATGTCATCAAGGGCTGTAAAAGCACCCCCGCAAATGAATAGGACATTTTCCGTATTAACCTGCATTGTTTCTTGATGAGGATGCTTACGTCCTCCCTGTGGAGGTATGTTGGCAACTGTGCCTTCAATGATTTTCAGCAGTGCCTGCTGAACACCTTCGCCGGAAACATCACGAGTGATAGAAACGTTTTCACTTTTTCTGGTAATTTTATCAATTTCATCAATATAAATAATACCCTGCTCTGCGCGTTCTATGTCATAATCAGCAGATTGCAATAGTTTTAGCACAATGTTTTCAACGTCTTCACCAACGTAACCTGCCTCAGTCAATGATGTTGCATCTGCTACGGCAAAAGGAACTTTTAGTATTCTTGCCAGAGTTTGCGCCAGTAGGGTCTTTCCGGTACCTGTAGGTCCTATCAAAAGGATATTGCTTTTTTGCAGCTCCACATCAGAGTCATCCAAATTAGCATTGATCCGCTTGTAGTGGTTATGTACTGCAACAGAGAGGACTTTTTTGGGATTCTCTTGTCCTACCACATAATTATCAAGAACTTCTTTTATTTCTGCAGGTTTGAGCAATTCATGCTGAAATTCTTCAGCATGCTCATTCTGATATTCTTCCTCCATTATTTCATTGCAGAGGTCAATGCATTCGTCACAAATGTAGACCGTTGGCCCTGCAATTATTTTCTTTACTTCTTCCTGTGTTTTCCCACAAAACGAGCAACGCAAGAGAGCATCTTTTACTGTATTCATAGTCGTAGTCCTTTTATACTGCCTTCAGTTTTCTGTTTTGCATTACCTCGTCAATAATTCCGTATTCTTTGGCATCTTGACTGGAAAAATAGAAATCACGTTGAGTATCCTCTGCTATTTGCTCGATCTTGCGTCCTGTGTGAAGTGCTAAAACCTCGTTAACAATGTCTGTCATTCTGATAATTTCTTTTGCCTGAATATCAATATCCTCAGCCTGTCCGGAAAATCCACCCATCATTTGATGAATCATTATCCTTGCGTGGGGCAATGCCTGTCTTTTCCCTGAGGCCCCTGCAGCTAATAAAACAGCGCCCATACTTGATGCCTGACCAATACAAATAGTCTGCACATCCGGCTTCAAGTATTGAATTGTATCATAAATCGCCATTCCGGAAGTCACTAAACCGCCGGGGCAATTCAAATAAAGAGAAATATCACTTTCAGAATCTTCTGCTTCTAAAAACAGTAGTTGGGCAATCATCACGTTTGCGATGTTGTCATCAACAAGTGTACCCAGAAAAATAATACGGTCTTTGAGAAGTCGAGAATAGATGTCGTAGGCACGCTCGCCACGACTGTTCTGCTCAACGACCATTGGGATTAAAGACATCGACTTGTGAATAGTGCTTGTAGATTAGTTTCAGTAATTACGAATGATCGTGCCCACAATTTTTATCATGCACGTGCTCTTGTTCGACAGGAACTGACTGATCAATTGGGTCTCCAAACACTCGTGCCACTACTCTGTCAAGAGTTGCGTCCCCCTGTTTACGGACGACAATCCTTTGATACATATCACGTCCAAAAGGTGACTGGATCAGCTTATCCGGAGATTGTCCTGTGATTTGTGCCAGACCTACAAATTCACGGGCAGCCTCATTTTCGTCAAAATGCATCTCTTCTTGCCCACTAATGGAGTCCAGAATAAATTTCATGCGCAAATCCAGCTTTACATTGTCATAACCCTCCTGACGTTTTTTTTCTTTTTCTTCTGCTGAAATTTCTTTGTCAGACACGGCTTTTTCCAAGTCTTTATCTATCTGCTCCTGTTCAAATTTCACCAATTCTTCAGGTAAATCAAATTCATCAAACAAACCAGAAAGTTGTGAACGAACAGCAATGCGGTACTCACTTTGAAGTTCTGCTGTTTTTCGAGACTTAATGTTCTCTCCAACTTTATCTTTCAATTCATCTTCACCTGCAACACCATATTTTTTAAAAAAGTCTTCATCCATTTTCGGTCTTTTTACCGTTGAAATCTCTGTTAAAAGAATTTTGAAATTAGCTTTCTTACCTGCATTTTCACCAAAACGCTCTGGTAGTTCTACTTCTACTTCTTTCTCCTCCCCGGAAGACATTCCCAACAGGCCGGCATGAAATTCTGCCAAATCTGAACCACCAATTTTGATCTGCATGTCATTTGCATTTGAATCAACAAATTCCTCTCCACCAATCGTTCCATTGAAATTAATCAAAACCCAATCGTCGTTTTCAACTTTAGCATTAACTCCATCTTTTGGAACAAGTACCTCTTCACGCTGTAAAAGTGCATCTAATTCTTCAGCAATGTCTTTTGCTGAAACTTCCTCAATATCCTTGCGTTCAAGTAATATTTTACCATAATCAAGAGGAGGGAGCTTCGGTGAAATTTCAAAATGAAGTGTCGCAGAAAGAGGTGATTTCCGGTTAAAGTCGATTTTCTGAATAACCGGCACAGTAACCGGTCGCAAGGAATGTTCTTTTAGAGCATCATCCATATATCTGGGAATTATATGCTTCACTGCTTCTTTCTGCATTGCAGACATAAACCGTTTGTCTAACCAGCCTTTAGGATGTTTTCCAGGACGAAAGCCGTTGAGACGTGTATTTTTCAGTTCCCTATAAATGGCATTGTAAGTGGGTTTAATTTCTTCAAGTGAAATTTCGAGAGCAACCGAATACTTCAGTTTGCCAAGCTCTTCAACGATGGATTCCATGGAAATAAATTATGCGAGCAGATGAAGACAACCTTTCCACAAAGACTGCCTGAAACAAAAAAAGTCATCTTATTTAATAATATTTGATGTAAAAATCACAAGCCTTTTGTGTTTTACCTTCGTTTTGAGTTGTTCTTATTGATTTAACACGTTCCCACTCTCTTCAATCTATACAATTACAGTTTACTTGGCACATTCTTATTTTCAGTTCTTAAGCCAGGCATCAAGTAATGGACGCAGTTTTGCGGCTGTTGGGACTTCTCTGAAGAAAAAACCGTAGTGCGAAAAATACACGGAGGCTTCAACTTGCTCCGCCAGTTGCACATTTTTAAGTAAGCCGCGATTAATGCCGATCAAAAGGGGAGCCTCGTTTTGCGCATCAAGCTGATCCAGCCTGCTCCGAAGAGGAGCTGCATGCCATGTATGAAAAAGCTCCAAGGCAACTTTTTTTCCGGAACAGTGCGTTAACAAATAATCTGGAAAACACAGAGATTCTCCAGTCAAAGTTACAAATTCAGGTGAAGAAGTAAGTTCCCAGCCTGGTATTTGTTTAGCAAGTTGTTGACTGAACAACTGAATTTCTTCTGGAATATAAGCTAAAAACTGACGATAGTGGGAGCGAATTCCGCATGACTGATCGAGGTGCAGGCTGTGAACCTGATTTTTGCGAATTCTGACTTCTGCATCCAAGCCCCATTTAGGTTGGTGTAGGATGGCAGGGAAAAAATTAGCGAGATTAATACCATATTTCTGAGTTTGCACAAACAAACTCAGAGGACCGTCAATTTCCAGCAAAATCGTTTTTTTCCTTGTTTGATCGTAACTGATCTTTGCCAACAGTTTATTAAAACGCAAATATTTAAGCAATTGTCGCAACTTGACGGCTCCACTCTCAGCCATAAAAACAGTCAGACCCTCACAGCGCAGCAATAAGCCCTGAATTTGAGCACAATTGTAACGATGCAACAATCCTGTAGCGGTCATTCCCCGGAAGTGCAGTACCTGCTGAAAAGGCGGTAAATCTCCGTACAGTTGCCGGCTCAACTCCTCTGCAGAAATTCCCATTGATCTGGCTACTTCTCTTTGATAAGATTCCAAATCAACATCAACCCCCATCTCGAAACCACGAAGCCGGATCTCCTCTTTACCACTGAGCAATGCAGCAGAACTGGAAAATATTTTTTCCCTCAGTTTGGTCAGTTCCATTTTTGCTTCGGTGTCAAATTCGGTACGGTCGAGCAAAAGTTTTTCTAAGCCTCTGCCCACCAGAGCGTTCAACGGGTACCTGTCCAAAACTTGCTTTGTGCGCCACTCAAGTGTTTCACGTACTTCGCCCACACTTTCGGAAAACGCCGCTACCAGTTCATTTGCAATTCTCAAAAGTTTCGGTGCTTCAGGTTCAATTAATTTTGGCAGTATTTTGCCCTTATTCGTCCTGAAGCAAAGCAGTTCCTTCGTAAGCACGGTGTTGTCTGCGTCGTTGGTTAGTAAAATATTCTCCGGTATCGAGGGAGACAAGTTCATAAAGCATTGCCTGTTTTCCTGGACGAGCACGCAGAATTCGTCCCAAGCGCTGAACATGCTCACGAACACTGCCACTTCCGGAAACTATTACACCAACATTTGCGTCCGGAACATCGACTCCTTCATTCAAAACTTTTGATGTGATTAAAATAGGATATTCTCCTTTTCTGAAGGCCTTTAAAAAAGCCTCCCTTTCAGGAAGTTTAGTGTGATGCGTAAGCACCGGCAACAGGAACCTTCTGCCAATACGGTAGGCCATTTCGTTGTCTTGTGTAAAAATCAGTATCCGGTCACCTCGATGCTTGAGGATCAGATCCCACAAACATTCTTCTTTTGCTTCGGATGCTTGGCTCAGTTTTTTTTGCAATAAATAAGCTTTAAATGCTTCCCGGCCTTCCGGACTTTCGCTAGTACTGCGTAAAAATATTGCCCAGCCATTTGGATGTTGGAAATTGATGCGGGCTTTTCGTAAAAAATCTGTGTAGCATTCACGTGATATTTCGTATTGCTCACGATCATTCGGGTGCATTTCCACCTCAATCGTTTCCACCACGTAAGGTGCTAAGGTGCGTCCGCTCAACTGATCAATGTGGACCTCGTAGCAAAGTGGACCGCAAAGATCGTAAAGCACTTCTTCTTTTCCATCAGCGCGTTCCGGAGTTGCAGTCAATCCTAAGCGAAATGGCGCAATCGAACCAAGAGCAACAAATTGATATTGCTCTCCGGGCAAATGGTGACATTCATCAAAAACCAACAAACCAAATAGATTGCCCTGATAGGAAACGTTTATCAAAGCAGAGTCGTAGGTGGCTACTGTAATCGTCTGAATGTCATTGATCCCACCACCTAGCAAACCAATGTTAGAGTCAAAATATTCACTCAAAACCTCTTTCCACTGTCGCATCAGGTCAATTGTGGGCACATGTATCAACGTCGGACGCCCAGTTTTCTCGATCAGCATTACAGCTAAAATAGTTTTCCCTGCTCCAGTCGGCAAGGTCACAACTCCACGCTGTTCAAATAACCATGAATCAGCAGCCTCACGCTGAAAAGAACGTGGCTTGATACTTTTTTTCAGATTTAATTTGAGTGTAGAAAATTTGCGGGCATGATCTTGGTAGGTTATATTATGCTTTCGCAAAGCAGTAACAATACCACGGTAATTTGCAGCAGGGGCTCTGTAACAACTTGTACGTTCATCCCATACAACCCCTTCAAGATGTGGCAGTTGCTCTTCCTCCACTCCATAAATCAGGATAGTCCCTTTATCAAAGTGCAGACTGAATTTCATTCCAACTTTTTTAGGTCTTTGTGTAATTTCATCTGTGATAGTTGCGTAAAAAGTCAGATATTCCGATGTTTCCAATCAATCATTGAAAATACCTAGAATGCAGAGAACTGCTTTTGTATATATTTCTCTGCATCCTCTGAAGTCAGCATATTACAATTATGTACTTTTTTCGATTGCAGCATCAGTTACTATAAAGATGCATTATTCGATTTATTCAGCCAGTTTAAAAGCATTTATTGAAACCGCTAAATTTCCTTTAAAGCATGTTCCTCCAAACGTATTCTGTAACGAATCATTACAAAATTAGCCAGTGACCAAACTAGAGCTGTACCATAGGCTGCGTGAATTAAGGGCACACAAGCTATTTCTAAAATCACACCCCAATAATTCGGATGGCGCATGAAACGGTAAATACCGTGTTTAATCAACGGCACATCCGCAACAACGTATATTCGAGTTGACCAACGCCCAGCAAGTGTTCTGATAGCTAAATAGCGTAAGGCTTGTCCGAATACTAACCCTGAAATACCAACTATCACTAACCACAGAGTCGGTGATGTTTTAAAGTACCAGGCTTCGGCCAGCATTGCCGCAAACCAGGAAATGTGTAGCACCACCATTACACGATAATGATCAGGGAAGCACTCAAATCCGCCTTGTTTTCGCATCAGGATTTCGTTACGTTGGCTCAGGTTCAATTCCCACAATCGCTGTACGGCAAGCAAACCTACCAATACCGAAAATCCCCAAAGGCTCACCATTTCAGCAATACTAATTCAGCGGAAAATGCCGGACCCATTGACAGCATCATTCCATATCTGCACACACAAGACTTTCCTGCTATTTCCGGTAATGGACCATTCAAACATTCGTCAAGTAGAACTAAGACTGAAGTTGAAGAAAGATTACCTATTTCACGAAGATGTTTACGTGTTCTATCCAGTGTTTTTGTAGGCAAGTCCAAGCCGGACTCAATCGCATCAATCACTTTCGGTCCTCCAGGATGTGTCAGCCAAACAGCTACATCAGTCAAGGCAAGTCCAAACTCTGAGAGGAAACTTTCCACATGCGGACGCAACTGTGATGCATAACCGGGAACACCCTGCCCCAAGACAATTTTCAATCCACGGTCTGTGACATCCCATCCCATGACTTCTTCTGAATCAGGAAAGAAAATGGAGCGACTGCTTAAAACCTGTGGATGAGAAAGTTCAGCCTGCTTTTGGCTTTTCTCACTTGAACCATTGAAATGTTGAAACTCAGTGTTTTTTACTCTTTGTACCTCAACTTCATTTGCTAGCGCATGTTTATCACCAACCAGTAAAACAGCTGCTGCACCATCACCGAAGAGCCCACTGGAAATGATGTTTGCAACCGAAAGGTCTTCCGCCTGCAGAGTTAATGAACAAAGCTCTACAGAAAGCAAAATGGCTGCTTCATCAGGATAACCTTTCAAATAATCAGCAACACGGGCGATACCTGCAGTTCCAGCGAGACACCCCAAACCAAACAAAGGAATCCTCTTTAAATCCGATGCAAAATCTATCCGGTTCATCAATCGCGCTTCCAAAGAAGGCACTGCCACTCCAGTGACTGTTGTGCTCATCAGTAGCTTAATTTCTTCCGCAGGCAATCTCGTTTTTTCCAGTAAATCCGAAATAACGCTCTCGCCTAGTTCTAAAGCCACTTTCAGCCATGCACGGTTACAGTCAGTAAAACCGTCCAGCTTGTAATATTCAGACATGGGCAAAGCCAGATATCTGCCTTCAACTGTTACTGCTTTTTGCAGACGGTCAAAGACCGCAACATCTAAACCTTTTTTGATCCATGCCGCCCTTAACGCAGAACTCATTTCATCCTGTGAGTGATAGTGCACCGGGAAAGCTGTGGCAGTACTGATTATTTGGGGCATCGGCTGGAATGGTCTATATCATGGATATTGATAAAAATGAAATATCAGGATTTTTTCAGCAGAAGAAAGTCTTTTTCAAACATTAATGCGTTCAGACAAATGATCTACAATATCAGACACTTTCTGCATTTCTAAGATTGTTTCTATATCAGCCTCAATTTTGAATTCATCTTCTAGTGCCATGATGATGTTCATGGCATCAAGTGAGACTATATCCAAATCATCGCGCAAATTCATTTCTGCATTGAGATCACTTGATTTCAAGCCCATTTCCTTTGCAATGGCTTCAAGACAAGTTTGTTCAATTGTATTGCGTGTTATGGTTTCCATTTTCTAAAAGCAAGGACAGCATTACTTCCCCCAAAGGCGAAGGAATTGGAAAGTGCAGCATCTATGGTTACTTTCCTCGAATTGTGGGATACAGTATCAATAGCACACTCAGGATCCTGGTAGTCGCAATTGAGAGTTGGCGGAGCACAATCATTCTGTACTGCCAGCAGGGTAGCGAGAGCCTCCAGCGCGGAAGATGCACCCATCGAATGACCAAAAACGGATTTGTTAGAACTGACTGGCAACGTTGCTGCTCTACCACCAAATATTTGGTGTATAGCCCTACATTCAAGCGGATCATTAAGACGGGTTCCTGTTCCGTGAGCATTGATGTATCCAATGTCTTCGGGATTTAGTTCAGCATCATCCAGAGCTAACCTAATTGCGTCTGCCACCCCATTTTCGTCCGGATTTGTCAAACTGGTGGCATCACAGTTCGAACCAAAGCCTGCGATTTCACCTAGTACCGGAACATTCCGTTTTTGGGCAGATTCCAATGATTCAAGCACTAATACTGCCGCTCCTTCTGCCAGTACAAAGCCGCTACGATTTTTATCAAAAGGTCTACAGGCAGTTTCTGGAGTTCCGTTATGTTTGCGTGAGAGTACACCTAATGCATCCCAAGCGCGAAGAAGCCCGTAAGTGACGGGAGCCTCTGTACCACCGCAGATAACAGCACGTGTTCGCCCTTCTCGAATCCACTGCATTGCCTGACCGACTGCATTGCCACCGGAAGAACAAGCTGTATTCAGTGTAAAATTCGGTCCTCGCAATCCCAAACTTATTGCAATGGCAGAAGAAACCGCACTGTTCATTATGCGAGGAATGGTATAAGCGTCAATTGGCCGTTCTTCCGGTCCAGCAAAAAGTGCATCGTACGCTTTTGCATAAGAGGTTATTCCACCCACTCCCGTTCCCATTATAACGCCAATTTCTCCGGAATCATCTTCCAACTCCTGAAGCTCTGCTTCTTCAGCAGCTTGAAATGCCGCAGCCAGACCAAACTGAGTGAAACGCTCATAGCTTTTTTTTTCTCGAAGATTAAAATGAGCGTCAGAATCAAAATCTGTAACAATTCCTGCAATTTGGCAGGCAGATCCGGTCGGGTCAAATTCTATAATTTTACGTACACCAGATACCCCCATGCGGAGGCTTTCCCAATAATCAGATATCGAACTGCCGATTGGTGAAATCACTCCTCGCCCAGTTACTACTACTCGTTGTTTTGTTTCCAAATTAACAGTTCGAATTCCAGCTTAAAGACCTACAATAGTTTAAAATCATACGCAGATGCCGTGTTACGCTTCGCAAACCAGCTCTTCTAATTTAGCGCATGTTGACAGACAGCAGTTTTTGAAATAATGCAGGAAAAGAGTGCAAAACCTGAATCACACGATCTGTCAACTTCGGCCACAATCGAAATAAAAGCACCAGTCTGGTCATGGCATGATACGGACGGTATATTTGTGTGAATTCCCGCGAGTATTCGGCAAGTCTCTTTTCAAGATTTTCATTTTTTTTCTGCAAAATGGGTATTACAATTTTTTCCAACAAAAGAGCCTGCTTTGCCGCAAGACTGATACCCTCTCCAGTAATAGGGTCAAAAAAGCCGGCAGCATCGCCAATCAACAAAATTTTTCCATTCGCGACACTCCATGTTTTCTGATACAGCGGACCTGCTGCCATCGACTCGTCCATAACATCCTCTTTATTTATGCGTTCCTGCAATTCCGGAAATTCCTTAAGCAGTGAGGCAAACAGTTTTTTGCCTCCATGCTCTGGTTTGTAGCGCTTTGCGTCCCACAATAAACTCACATTCACACTGGAAACAGAAACCGGCGTCACATAGGCTTCAAGTCCGGGACCCCAGTAAATTTCAACAAACACGCTCCAGGGCTCAACATTGAAATGCTGCCGTACCCCCCAGCGTTTAAGTTTGGGAAACAATGCTTCCAGATTTGCCAGTTTTCGAACCTGCGAGTGCAAACCATCTGCGCCAATCAAGAGCTTTGGACACAAAACTGTATTATTTAAGTTAACTTTCGGATTTTCCCCCAAAGTATAAACAGCAGATGCTCCTGCTCGAATTTCCAGGTTCGACAAAGTAGCGGCACATTCAAGCAATGCTGAAGAAAATACAACACGCTGGATTCCCCATCCTGAACCTTCTGCAAAATTAGCTTCTGCCGTTCTACCTTTTCCGGAAATATAACGGATTCCCTTGAAATAATGGTACGGATATTTTTCGACAAAAGGAGCAATTCCCAACTCCCGGAGATGCTCAACTCCGGTAGGCATAATTCCTTCTCCACAAGCTTTGTCAATGGGATATGCCTGCTTTTCCAAGATCAATGTCTTTAGATTATTTCTGGCACAAACGATACCAGCAAACAATCCAGCAGGTCCACCTCCGATAATGATTACGTCATAGTATTTTTCGTGCATTTATGTCATACAGCTGAAATTTCAAACAGTTTAACGTACACCTTGCTGTGGCTCAGATAATCACAGACTCAACTGCGCACTGACATCCCGAAGTGCAGTGCGAAGACCTTCTTCAATTACCGGATGATAGAATGGCATTTGCAGCATTTGTGGAATTGTCATTTTTTGTTGGTGCGCCCATGACAGCAGGTGTGCCAGATGTTCCGCCTGCGGGCCAATGAACTCGCTACCGAGAAATAGTCCAGAGTTTCGGTCTGCATAGATATGCATCAACCCCTTGTTTTTGAGAATTACCCTGCTTCGGCCCTGACCTTCAAAAAATATTTTTCCTACTACCACGTCTTTCTGCCCTTCAATTTCCTTCCATGATTGGCCAACCATGGCAATTTGTGGATCACAAAAAACAATCGCCAATGGAGACCGGCGTAGCCCTGGTTTAATCTCCGGAAAGCGTCCGGCATTGTCACCTGCAATGTATCCCTCATCAGCTGCCTCATGCTGTAATGGCAATATGTTATTTGCATCTCCGGCAATAAATACCGATGAGTTACCACATTGCATTGTAGCAGGGTCAAAGATTGGAACTCCTCTTGAATCCAACTTAAGGCTCGTATTTTCCAACCCTAAACCTTTGACGTTGGGAGAACGCCCAGTTGCCACTAATACGTAATCAAATTTTTCAGCCTTTTCAATTCCATCTTCATGATCTACAAAACGAATCTTGACTTTATTTACTACACGCTCCAATCCGAGCAAGTTGGCTTTCGTATCCAGGAAAAATTCAGATTTAAACACCTTTTCAGCATAATCCCTGATAGCCATATCGCTCAGAGGTTTAATTGATCCAGAACGTCCAAACAACCTTATACGAACTCCGAGTCGATGCATTGCTTGCCCGAGTTCTAGTCCAATAACACCTGACCCAAAAACAGCAACTGATTCCGGAAGAGTTTCCCACTCGAATATATCATCGTTGACAATCAGACGGTCTCCTATTTCATCAAACATAGGCAAGACTATAGGTGAAGAACCAGTTGCAATCACAATTGTTTTTGCATCAATTGTAGAGTCGCCTACTTGAAGAGTGCGGTCGTCTAGAAACGTCGCGTGTTTGCGGATAAGGTGTTTTTCATCTATATTTTCTACATCTTTGAGGACAAAACTTACAAAGCGATCACGTTCTCTGCGAACACGTCCCATGACTTCTTCCCCATTAATTGTTGGTTTTGAAGCATGAACTCCGAATCCAGAAGCAGCTTCAACAGAATGTGCTGCTTCTGCAGCCGCAATTAAAAGTTTGCTTGGCATACAACCTACACGGGCACAGGTAGTCCCGTAAGTTCCTCCTTCGATGAGTACAATATTCTCAGTATATTTTCTTGCTGCACGAAAAGCTGGTAGTCCAGCAGAACCGGCACCAATAACGGCCACATCTACCTGACGAGAGGATTTTTGTGTATTATTCAATAAAGCCTTTGCAGATTGAAGTTTTGATTTTGAGAACTACTTGATTCCATCGAATTTTATCCCTTAAATACGAAAAAAGCTGAAACGGTCGTGACTTTGAAGTGACCATTGTTTTGTTGGATCAAGAAAAATGGTTTTTTAAGCCAAATATACTATTACGATTTAACCTGATCATTGCTACTGTTACAAGGTGAATCCTTGTTTTTCAAACTTTTACTTTATAATTTTACAAACTGGTGAGAGGTAAATTAATAAGCTTGAGAGTTCGAAAAAGGCAAAACCCCCATTTAATTTCTGATGATTCCGACTTCATTGAGTCATTCTATGTTTTTGCTTATTTTTTTAATAATTTTTCTCTCCATTTTATTAGCCACAAAATAGAAATAATTGAGGCTATTTTCACGACGCCATCGTCTTGAAAAAAAGAATTATTTAGGAATCATATCTGTCAAAAAAATCCCGAAAATACTCCATAATCAATGCATTCATCAGGTTCTACCTGTAGTTGTTTTTTGAAAATTTAACATTGAAAATTACGCAGACATATTCGACAACTCATATGCCCGTACACCAGAAATTTGATAAATTTTTCTAATACTTTTGATGAAATATCCTTAATTTGGCATTAGACCGCTCTTCAAGTTCAATGTACGTGATTAAAGCCCATTTACCATTGATAAGGTTACTATTTTGAACAACTAATGCGCTGATATAAATATGACTGCTTTCATAGAGCACAAAAAGATCGTCACAACTTAAAGACCATCTACCCTCATCTATTGTTGAAAAACACAGTATTCAGAATTATGTCAAATATCTCAGACTTTCTTCTTTTGTGTAAGCAAGTTGATTTAAAGACTTTTTCATATTTTGCTTTCTACAAAAATTTTTTCCGATATCTAAAATAAAAAATTAATATCATTTTTTTGTATCCCTTAGTTGCTTAATGTTAAACAACTTTGTTGTTAATTAATTTTGCATAAATACAATAAAACTTTTATTTATTATAATTATTTATATTTATTATCATATATTTATGAACTTATACATATTATTGGTGTTCTTTTTTGTTGATTTTACACTTCGAATTACATTACAATGTATGAGTGAGTCTGCTACTGAAGCCTTTCCATGGACAGGAAAAATTCTTCGCGAATCTCAACCAATAAATTAAGAGAATTTGTGCGTAAGAAAAACAGCAAATGGATTTGCGACATATAAAAGATGGGGTTTAATCGAAAATTTTTTATTATTCTGACTTTATTGAGGCATTCTGTATTATTGCCTTTTTCATTTTTGATATTTCTCTTCCTTCCCCTGATCATCCCAGAAACTAGCAGATTACAGAAAATCACAGATTATTCCCTCCCTCCAAATCCTCAACCTAAACATTTACCATATGTGTTGGTCAAACCTAGAGACCAAGATTATCGTCCAAATTCAAAGACACCTATAGAAATACTGAAATCCTCACAGGATTTAAGCAAAATCCAAGAAATGCAATTCACTGGGAATCTGGATAGATCTTACTTCGATAAGAAAAAGTTTAAACACATCAACGATAGTATGCGTAGGATAATCATGATGATTATACAGTTCGAGGAGATCAGCAGAAGAAGATTCAATCGAGGCACAGAAAGTTTGCCCACCCAAGTAGATTTAGAAGGATTAGCAGACCACATCATTGATAGCCGCTGGTATCGTGAAGTAATTAAGCGATTTTCCTCGAATAATGCTTACGGGTTTTCCGAGGAACGTTTACTTCGGGTTTTAATGTCCATTCAGGTAGCTGCAAATTCTTTTGAGGTACCCTACCCTTCACTTTTCTGTTTGTTTTTTCAGGAGTCAAAATTTGATTTCCTAGCTAACAGTGCAACTGGTGCAAAAGGCATTGGACAACTCACCAGTATAGGGTTAGAAGAAGTGCGGCGCTTAAGGAATTCTTCAAAAATGGAGACGAAATTACAAAGAACAGCGAATCATCTAAATCAAGTTTATACTGACCCTCAAATACAAAAATGGCTGGCAAACCTAGGCTTCAAAATAGATTTTGCTAAAATTTCCCCTATTCCTGAAGAAGTTAAATTTACACGAATTACCTCTGCTTTCATGCGGGAAGTAGGGAAAGAGCTCGTAAAAGAGGGACAGTCATATGGAGAAAATACCAGCTTACTGTGGTTATTAAGCAAAAAGCTAAGACGAGGGCATATTCTCTACGGCAATCATGCACACATGCACAAAGTCTTTTCACAGATGCTTGAAAAAGAATATGCAAGCTCACAAGCAAGTGCCTATAACATTGAAACAAATATTCTTTTGTCTACAATACTCTTCAATCATTATTACCGCTATCAATGGCGTAATAACAAACAGGTTTTTGATATACCTCCGGAAGCAAGAGTTATACTGGCCTCGTCAGCATACAATCACGGACAGACGGGAGTGCGTCGATTTTTGATCAATCTCAAAAATGAATTCCCGTTGCTGGACTTTCAAAAACTTTCTTCTCAAAAATTAAAAATTCTATTCACTACCCGCCGTCTTTCGAATGCTCTGCAGGGACCTTCTCAAAAAATCCTTGAAGTTTCAAGACATGTCCGGAAAATTATGGATTGTGCAGAAAAACGTCCAAAATTCTCCTGAGGGTTTTTGTAGACGAAAATTACCATAGATTCGTCAACAATATCCAGCGGCCTGCATTTGAAATAATTCGCTGTATCGCCCTCCTACAGCCAATAGTTCGTCATGCGTTCCATGTTCTAACAACTTACCTTCATGCAAAACAACAATCCGGTCGGCCATGCGTACCGTAGAGAAACGATGAGAAATCAGGACAGCACACTTGTCAAACGTCAATTCTACAAAACGCCGGAAAACTTCGTTTTCAGCCCTTGCGTCCAAAGATGCAGTAGGCTCATCCAAAATAAGCAGTTGTGCGTCACGCATGTAGGCACGAGCAATAGCTATTTTTTGCCATTCTCCTCCCGATAAATTAGTACCTTGTTTGAACCAGCGTCCAATCATTTGCTGATATCCGTTTGGAAGATTTTCAATCACTTTATCAGCCAAACTCTGCCGGGCGGCTTCTTTAATACGAGTTTCATTGTTTCTTTCATCTATCAGCCCGACAGCAATGTTTTCTGTGGCCGTTAAATGATACTTAACATAATCTTGAAATATTACCCCAACCGCATCCCGTAATCCATCCAGGTTATATTTCCGTAAATCGTGTCCATCCAGCATAATACGCCCCTCGACAGGATCGTAGAGCCGTGTCAGCAGTTTGACAAGTGTGGTTTTACCTGCTCCATTTTCACCTACCAGAGCCAGTTTTTCTCCGGGATGCAATGTGAAAGAAACATCCCGCAAAACCCACTGTTTCATTTGCGGGTAACGGAAACCCACATTCTCAAAAGTAAATCCTTTACGAATAGTAACCGGAAAGGGCAACGAATTATCGATTGAGATTATCCGTGGTTCCATTTCAAGAAAATCAAACAAGTCCCTCAGATAAAGAGCACTGTCGGCAATGCTTGAAAAGCGAATCAGAATGGCTTCCATCAATGAGCGCAAACGCAAAAAAGAGCCTGAAAGAAATGTCAGATCACCAAGAGACAATTCTCCGTATACTGTTCTATAAATGATCACTGCATAGGCTGTGTAATAACCCAAACTTCCAACCATTGAAAGCAATCCGCCCCATGCAGCCCTACGCGCCGAAAGATCCCTGTTAGCACGGTAATATTCTCCTGCCAACTTTTTGTAGCGACTGCCAAAGAAATCAGACAAACCAAAAATTTTTACTTCTTTAGCTGTTTCGTCACTGGCCCCTGCAAAACGTAAATAATCAAGTTCCCGGCGTTCCTGTGTCCAGCCGTACATCAACGAATAGCTTTGACTGTTAAAATGCGTTTCACCCAAAAATGCGGGAATAAGCGTTATGGCCAGCAGTAGCAAAAGCCAAGCGTTAAATGTGATCAATGCTGCTGCCAAAAAAAATACGGTGATACTGTCCTGCAGTTGTGCCAAAACCTGAGACATCAGTAAAATCCGGCTTGATGCTTGACGTCGTGCACGTTCAAGTTTGTCATAAAAATCAGAGTCTTCAAAACATTCCAAATCGAGTCGTGCCGATTGATGCATCAAACGCAAAGAAATTTCATGCGAGACCAAATCTCCGAGCAAACTGTCCAACAATGCTATGCCACGTCCCAGCAAATCTGAGAAAACAGCCAGACCAAGTTCGATCAAAACATATATGGTTACAATCGACATATCCGGATTTTCAACGGCAGGTCCGCTAGCAATTACTGAAATCCGGACAATTTCATCGATGATGAGTTTGCCAACATAAAGCATAGCGAGCGGCAAAGAGGCCCGGATGACACGTAGCAAAATATTCAAGGCTGCCAGCCAATTATTGCAACTCCAAATAAGACTGAAAAATTCAGGAAGATTCCTGAGCGCACCCAAGCGTTCCTTAAAATCTAAATCCAATGCCGGTCCGTGAGAACCAGAAGTGTTTTTTCTACGTTGTTGCATTGATGTTTTTTGAGTTCAGATAAAATCTATTTAAACTGTGAACTTACTACAGCAGAAAGCTGAAATTTACTTAAAATTCTTTCAAAGATGATAGCACAATTTTCTTAATAATTCAGATTGAAATTGCAACTTACACCAATATTACACTATAGTTAGCGGTCTAAATTCTAATTATTTTCAAGGTTTTATCATGAAACAAACCAACCACGGAGCAGCCTTCGATTGGTCTGATCCAATGCTGCTTAATAACCAACTTACTCAAGAGGAACGCCTGATACGTGACACAGCCCGTGATTTCAGTCAGGACAAATTAATGCCGAGGGTTTTGGACGCCAACCGTAACGAGGTTTTTGACCGTGAAATCATGAATGAATTTGGTGAATTCGGATTTTTAGGTTCAACCATTCCTGAAGAATACGGCGGAGTTGGAGCAAACTATGTTTCTTATGGCTTGATCGCCCGTGAAGTAGAAAGGGTTGATTCCGGATACCGCTCTGCAATGAGCGTACAGTCAAGTTTGGTGATGTATCCAATTTATGCCTACGGCAGCGAGGAACAACGCAAAAAATATTTACCAAAACTGGCAAGTGCTGAGTTGGTGGGTTGTTTTGGATTGACTGAGCCAAATCACGGCTCAGACCCTGGAAGCATGGAGGCACACGCAAGAAAAGCAGATGGAGGATTTCGACTGACAGGCAACAAAATGTGGATCACAAACTCACCGATTGCTGATGTCTTCGTGGTTTGGGCAAAAAACGACGAAGGTGTAATTCGTGGTTTCATCCTGGAAAAAGGCATGGAAGGGCTTAGTGCACCTAAGATTGTGGGTAAAATATCACTGAGAACATCCATTACCGGTGAAATTGTAATGGACAATGTCTTTGTTCCAGCAGAAAATGAATTGCCCAACGTATCCGGACTGAAGGGACCTTTCGGCTGTCTAAATCGCGCTCGTTTCGGGATTGCCTGGGGAACATTAGGCGCTGCAGAATATTGCTGGATGCAGGCTCGTCAATACACGCTGGACCGGATCCAGTTTGGACGACCATTAGCCGCAAATCAGTTAATACAAAAAAAACTTGCAGACATGCAAACTGAAATAACTCTTGGTCTGCAGGGAGTTTTGCAAATGGGGCGTTTGATGGATGACGGCAAGTGTGCACCGGAACTGATATCTTTGATGAAGCGCAACAATTGCGGAAAAGCCCTGGACATTTCCCGCCTCGCTCGTGATATGCACGGCGCTAACGGTATCTCCGATGAATTCCACGTCATTCGTCATATGATGAATCTAGAAACCGTTAATACTTATGAAGGTACCCACGATGTACATGCGTTGATTCTAGGACGTGCGCAGACAGGTATACAGGCGTTTTGTTGATTCGATGAAATATGTAGATGAAAAAAATCAACTAATCCACAACACTTTATCGATTTCAGGTTTTATATGCAAGCATTTCAAAAAACCTTTAAAACGGTTTCTACGAACTGTGCTAATCCGGATCCACCAAATAAATTTGGGGCCTGTTCTCAAAATTGATTGTTCAACTTGACTAATGCGTCATTTATCATGGGTGAAAGATGCTGATCAAGGAAATTAAACTGAAAATTTTTGTTGCTGCCATCCTCAAAAAAGGTGGCAGCGATTCTGAAGAAGCGCAGATTGTTGCTGATCACTTGGTACGCTCCAACTTGGCAGGACACGACAGCCACGGAGTGGGCATGCTGCCGTTTTACATGAGAATGCTGCAAGCGGATTTGCTGCATCCCAACCAAAAACCAGAACTGGTCAAAGCAGACGGCTCAATTCTGATGTTTGACGGCCTGCGCGGTTACGGACAAGCAGTGGGTAAAATGGCGATGGAAAAAGCTATTGAAAAATGCCATGAATCCGGATTGGTTTTGATGACGCTCCGGAATACACATCATCTGGGACGCATCGGCACTTATGGTGAACAGAGTATTGCCGCCGGAATGGTCTCGCTGCATTTTGTAAATGTCACTGATCATCCGCCGCTGGTAGCACCTTTTCGTGGTTCGGATGCACGTTTTTCTACCAATCCGATTTGCCTCGCCATGCCCGGAAGCCAAAAGCAGCCTCCGGTCTTACTCGACATGGCAACAAGCTGCATCGCACTTGGAAAAACTCGGGTCGCTCTAAATAAAGGAGAAGCTCTTAAAGAAGGTCTGGTCATCAACTATCAAGGACAACCCAGCACAGACCCAGGAGTGATGGCAGGATACCTTTTCCCGGATCGTTCGGACAATCCACCCCTTGGTGCACTGACTCCTTTCGGAGATTACAAAGGCTACAGTCTGGCCTTGTTTTGTGAATTGTTCGGCGGTCTGCTCAGCGGAGGCGGAACAATTCTGCCTGAACATCCGCGCCAAAACAGCATCATCAACAACATGTTCACTTTGATCATTGATCCTGCGAAATTGGTAGATATACCATGGATGCAGCACGAAGTTGAAGCGATTGTCTCACACAGCAAAGCCTCTCCTCCCGCCAATCCGGAAGAACCTGTTCTGGTTGCCGGAGACCCGGAACGTCAATTCATAAAAACACGACAAACAAAAGGCATTCCGATTGATGATGCCACGTGGAAGCAGATTTTGGACGGGGCTGAAGTACTTGGGCTTTCAAAGACTGAAATACAAAATTTAACCTAATTAATGAACGACTATCTGCAAAACATTTTAAAAGAATTTTATAGACAAAGTAGCTGACATGAACTCAACTCAGCCAAAAAAATCCACCACTCTCCAGAATCACGTCCGGTTCGTAACCGCCACTAGTTTGTTTGACGGGCATGATGCCGCCATCAACATCATGCGCCGTATCATGCAGGCACAAGGTGCAGAAGTTATTCATCTTGGTCATGATCGCGGCGTGAAGGAAATCGTGGACATCGCCATTCAAGAGGACGTACAGGGTATCGCAGTCAGTTCCTACCAAGGCGGACACATGGAATTTTTCTGCTACATGATGGACTTGTTAAATGAAAGAGGTTCCGGACATATTCAGGTCTTTGCTGGCGGAGGCGGTGTAATTATTCCATCTGAGATGCAGGAATTAATGGAATACGGTGTAAACCGAGTCTACTCTCCGGAAGACGGACGCGAACTTGGTTTGGAGGGCATGATTGCGGATATGCTTGAACGTGCTGATTTTTCAGTATTGCCTGAAAATTTTGAACCGCAAGCGGACAAATTGGTCCCGGAAAATGTTCAGCATGTTGCCCGAAGTTTGACTTGGATTGAGCAAAATAAGGAAGGTCCGCTGCCTGTGGAACGTCCGGAAGCAGTTCAAAATGTTTTGGCAAAACTTTCCGATCAGGGCGTTCCAGCGGAGAATTCGCAACTTCCGGTGATCGGATTCACCGGAACAGGCGGCGCGGGGAAGTCTTGTTTGATGGATGAATTCGTACGAAGTTTCCTTACGGAATTTCCGGAAAAGCGTGTAGCGATTTTGTCCGTTGATCCATCCAAACGCAAAACTGGAGGCGCATTGCTCGGTGACCGGATGCGTATGAATTCGATCAATGATCCAAGAGTTTTTATGCGTTCGTTGGCCACGCGCCGTTCACATTTAGCGACTTCAGCTGCATTAGACAGTGCAGTGCGTTTACTGCGCGCTTGTGCTTACGATATAACATTTGTGGAAACTGCAGGCATCGGACAGAGTGATTCGGAAATTTCTGACTTTGTTGATTTGAGCGTTTATGTGATGACTCCTGAATTCGGGGCGGCAACGCAGTTGGAAAAGATTGATATGATTGACTTTGCTGATTGTATTGTGATCAACAAATTCGACAAACCCGGAGCCGAAGATGCTTTACTTGCCGTGCGCAAACAATACCAGCGCAGTCATCTAGAATTTGAAACAACACCAGAAAGCATCCCCGTTTTTGGCGTGGTAGCCAGCCGTTTCAATGATAGCGGTACAAATTGGCTTTATCACAAAACAATTGGAATGCTCATCAATAAAAAATCACTCAACTGGAAACGCAAACACAAAGCTGAGTTTGCTGTTTCCAAAATGACAGAGTTGATTCCTTCTGATCGCAAAGAATATCTGCGGCAAATTGCGTCGAATGTACGCACATACAAAAAAAATGTTCTTAAAAATACTAAAACTGCCTCTGAATGCGGACAGCTTCACGGAACAATTTTACAAATGGAAGGGATAACCACCGAGATTGCCAAGTTACACTTGGCAGAAGTTCCAGAGAATTTACGTTCTGTGGCAGAACTTTACAATGAGAAATTAGCGACACTTCCGGAATCGCTACTTAAACAATTGGAGGAATTCAAGGAAAAGCGGCAAAGTTATTTGGACGAAAAATTCAGTTTTCATGTACGTGACATAGCGCTGGATGTGGAGAATTATCTAACCAGTCTTTCCGGACTCAAAATTCCGAAAATCGCCACACCGAAATTTGAAGATTGGGGTGAAATAATTCGCTGGTTAGGCTTGGAAAATTTTCCAGGTAATTTCCCCTTTACTGCCGGCGTTTTTCCGTTTAAACGTGAAGGTGAAGATCCGACCCGCATGTTTGCAGGTGAAGGAATCGCTGAGCGTACAAACCGGCGTTTTCATTTGCTGGCCCAAGGTCAACTTGCTACTCGCCTGAGTACTGCTTTTGACTCGGTGACGCTCTACGGTTCAAACCCACATTCGCGTCCGGATATTTACGGGAAAATCGGTAATGCCGGTGTTTCTATCTGCACTGTGGATGACGCAAAAAGGCTCTACTCTGGATTTGATCTGCTTTTGAGCAACACCTCCGTTTCAATGACAATCAACGGTCCTGCACCGGTAGTGCTTGCTTTTTTCGTGAATGCCGCCATCGACCAGCAAATTGAAAAATATTTGCACGAAAAGGGAAATTTTGAGGACGCACAAAAAACACTCCATAAACGTTATAAAAAACAAGGACTTGCACCTCCGGAATATCGAATGGAACTCCCTGAAAATCATGATGGTTTGGGCCTGGGATTGTTGGGAATGTCTGGCAAATATTTTGTTGATGCGGAAACTTACGGCACAATAAAGGCAGATGTTTTGAAAAACGTGCGTGGAACGGTGCAAGCAGATATTTTGAAGGAAGATCAAGCACAAAACACTTGTATTTTTACCACAAATTTTGCGTTGCGGATGATGGGAGACATGCAGGAATACTTCACTGCAAACGATGTTCGTAACTTTTATTCTGTCAGCATTTCCGGATTCCACATTGCCGAAGCCGGAGCCAATCCAATCAGCCAGGTCGCCTTCACTCTTGCCAACGGCTTCACACTGATTGAATATTACTTAGCCCGGGGTTTACAGATTGATGATTTTGCGCGCAACCTGAGCTTCTTTTTCAGCAACGGAATGGATCCGGAATATGCGGTGATTGGACGGGTAGCACGACGTATTTTCGCGGTGACCCTTCGTGATCTATATGGAGCCAATGAACGTTCACAAAAACTAAAATATCACATCCAGACTTCCGGGCGTTCCCTGCACGCCATGGAGATGGATTTCAACGACATCCGGACGACATTGCAAGCATTGTATGCCATTTACGACAATTGCAATTCTCTCCACACCAACGCTTACGACGAAGCTATAACTACACCTACGGGTGAATCAGTACGCCGCGCTTTGGCAATTCAACTGATTATCAATCACGAGTTAGGACAAGCCTACAACCATAACCCGCTGCAGGGCAGTTTTCTGATTGAGGAATTAACTGATTTGGTAGAGGAAGCGATTTTGTCTGAATTTGTACGAATTTCTGACCGTGGCGGAGTTTTGGGGGCCATGGAAACCATGTACCAGCGCAACAAAATCCAGGAGGAGTCGCTTTATTACGAAAGACTTAAACATTCCGGAGAATTGCCGATCATGGGTGTAAATACTTTTCTCAACCCCAATCCACCTGATGCAGGTGCTGAAATCGAATTAGCACGTTCCACCAATGAAGAAAAATCTATGCAAATTCGTGATCTAGAGCAATTTCACCAATTCAACGCATCTGAGCAGGACAGCATTATGGAACGCCTCAGCGAGACAGCTTTAAAAAACGGCAATCTTTTTGAGGTTCTGATGGAAGCAGTACAAGTTTGCTCGTTGGGTCAAATAACTCAAAAACTTTATCGGCTGGGCGGGAAGTATCGTCGAAATATGTGAACGCTGTGTCTGCTAATTAAAGTATAAAGATCACATCTTATCTTAGTATTATGAGTCAAATTTGCCAGCATCAATTTTCGCTAAAATATGTTTGCTGAAGTAGAGAAATAAATCAATTTTCAAGATGTAAAACCCCGTGGCCAACAAAATCTATTCAAGCTCTCAGGACTGTAAAAGTCAAACGCTCGTATCAGTTGGTAAAACAGAAAATTTATCCCCCACCAGATTACATTAATTTATAACCACTATTCAGTGCTTACTGAAAAATATTTCTTTTTTCATCCCAGACTTGATCAGGGATTCAGATGCCCGATCAAAAAGATACAGGATTTGTTAAATCTTTGGACATAGAAAAAAGAGGGAAGGAGCATCACCGTACTTTACAGACCTGTTTTAGTTCTGTCAGAGGAATTGCACCATGGCGCAATAATTTAAATGGTTCGGACAGACAACTGACTATAGTCGAAGCCTGAAGCCCGATAGTTTCACCTCCATCAATTACCAGATCAAGCTGATCGTTTAGTTGATCTGCAACTTTTTTAGCAGATGAACAAGCGGGCATACCTGTCCGGTTAGCGCTGGTACCAATTATTGGACAATTTCCCAGTTTAATCAGACACTGTGTGGCCTGAGAACTAGTGTAACGCACAGCCAAAGTACCATCTGCGCATTGCAGATGTTGCGGAAGTTCCTTATTCCCCGCTAAAATCAGCGTCAGCGGGCCCGGCCAAAAGGCTTCCATTAAATCATTAATCCTCGAATTATTCCACTGGCAAAGACGTGGCAGCCATTCCGGAGATATCAACACAAGCAGCGGCTTATTCCGGGGACGTTCCTTAATATTGTAAACACGTTCTATGACTTTCTTTGAGAGTGCATTTCCACCCAAACCATAAAAAGTTTCAGTTGGAAAAGCCAGAATCCCGTTTTCTGAGAGAGCAGTTTTCACCAAGAATTCATTTACATTTGAGAATGGAAAATTAATCAAATGAGCTATATTTCCCATCCTTGCCCCTCGAGCCGGCTTGTAATCCCTCTCTTGACAGACATGTAATGCAGACCTGTCATGTCTGAGAACCTTGATTCTTGTCTCATCGGCCGTCAATCCATTCTGACATGTGGTTGACCCTCCCGTGTGCAATTCGTGAAACACGAAAAGTGGTCAGAGCCAGATGATTACGCGAACCGAGATTTACCGGTGGTAACAGCTTACCCTCCCATTGTTTTATATTTTCGGCTGCCAAAACCGCTTTTTGCCTACTCAATGCACGTCCAGAGCGTTTTAACACTTCAACCATCAATTCTGCTACTGCATGGCCATAGAGAGTCCAGCGGTTAGGAGCCAGATGCGGTGCATATTCATTGAGTATAAGCTGATGTAATTTTTGGCCAGGATGTTCGGTTTCTATTATCAATGGATAAGCAGTCAAAACGCGTACTCGCTCAGAATCTTTTCCGTTCAACCACTCCGGAAGACGGCTGTCTGCAAGTGCGTGTCCTGTATACACAGGAATATTTAACTGAGGAGAGGCTTTCAAGAAATCCAACAGATCACCGAAACTTCCCAAAGCTACCAGTAAATCCGGATACCGCTCACGAATCAGTTCCCATTCTGCGGAAAGCCGTCCGGTTTTCCCCGGCAGCAACTTGGCTGATACACCATACAATTCACTGGTCAAAGATTTCACAGCCCTAAGATATACAGGCTTTTCTGCATACCAAATGATTAATTTTTCTCCAGAGTGTTTTTGAGTGAGATACTTTCCCAAAACTCGTGCCTCAGTATCTGCTGTAGGCATAAAGCCAAATACATTTGTACGAACGGGCTGTGTCCATTCCGGCAAATCTGAGCCAACAAAAAAACTTGACATTCTTTGCTGTTTCAGCAGAGGATAAACCGCTTGATGGGTTTTGCTGCCGATACCGCTAAAAACAGCAAATATATCATTTCTTACAGTTAGTTCCGTAAACACCTTTTTAGCTCTGTGTGGTTTGAACTGATCATCAATTATTTTCAACTCAATGGAACGGCCGTGTACTCCACCCTGATCATTGACATATTGAAAATATGCCTGTGAACTTTTCCCAATCTCAGAATATTCCTGTGCCGGACCGCTCAAGGGCTGATGTGTTGCCAGAACAATGTTTCTTTGAAATATTCCGGTTTCTGCGGAACAGAGAGTTGTAATTGAAAGCAACAAGACAAGTATTCCAGCCGGGCGAGACAGATTCATATTTTTCGCATGTATATTTTCCATAGATTTTTGATTAGAACTCAAAATAATGGAGTTACTCCCAACTCTGACAATTGATGCAGCAAGCCGGTAAAACGCCGCGTTGTCTCTTCATTTTTAACTGCCTTCCGAATAGCAGCCTCAGTTCCAATCAAAACAACCAACTGTTTCCCACGGGTAATTGCCGTATAAAGCAAATTACGTTGTAGCATCATATAATGATGAGAAGTGATCGGCATAATCACTGCTGAGTACTCACTTCCTTGAGATTTGTGAACTGTAATCGCGTAAGCCAGAGTTAATTGGTCTAACTCATTTGCCTGATAATGGACAATATCCTGCTCAAATTGAACGTGCAACTCCTTGGTTTTCGGATCACAATTTACAATTATTCCAAGATCACCGTTAAAAACCTGTTTTTCATAGTCATTTTGCTGCTGCATAACCTTGTCACCAATGCGTAACCACTGTTCACGGTGTTCCAGCCCTTTAGCATCAGGATTCAACATATCCTGGAGTTTCCGGTTAAGGTGTATTGCACCGGTTATTCCGCGGTGCATCGGTGTCAGCACCTGAACATCCATCATCGGATCCAGCTCAAAACGTTGTGGAATGCGTTCAGAGTTCATCAACAATATTTTTTTAACAATTTTTTCTGGATCTGACTCTTTTATAAAATAAAAATCCAGCAGCTGATTATCAACATCAGTTTGTGGGCTTGAACTTCCAAAATCCGGCAGTTCACCTCGACGTACTTTATGTGCATTGACAGTGATGTAACTGTCGGCTGCCTGTCGAAATATTTGATTCAGGCGTACAACAGGAATTGATCCGGACTCAATCAAATCGAGCAAAATGGCCCCTGCGCCAACCGATGGCAACTGGTCCACATCTCCGACCAGGATCAAGCGTGATGCAGAAGGCACTGCCTCAAGTAAGCTGTCCATCAGAAGTGTATCAATCATCGACGTTTCATCAAGGATCAGCAATTCCTGCTCCAGCGGATTTTCGCGATCACGCTGAAAACCCATGTTGCTTGCCTCCAGCAGACGATGAATTGTGGAAGCGGCTGCACCAGTAGTTTCAGTAATGCGTTTGGCTGCACGTCCGGTAGGTGCTGCTAGGGCGATAGCAGGAATTCGGGGCCGCATCAGACCAAGCATAAAGCGCACTATGGTTGTTTTTCCTGTTCCAGGACCACCGGTAATGATCAATACTTTATGTTGAAGGGCCGCCTCTACAGCTTCTCTTTGGGCTGGATCTAACTCCAGTCCAACTTTTCGTTCCTGTTCTTCAATTAGTGACGTTTCACCCTCAAATTTCGTAAATGCTTCGCTGTTGAGAATACGATAAATATTCTCTGCAACCCGCCGTTCTGCCTTGTAAAAACGCGATCGGAAAATCAATTCTTGCGCAACAGCAGCAGCATCATCAATTGTTTCACGATTCAACAAATGATCTTCCAGCAACTGCTGGATTGACGATTCCATTATTGCTGAATCGATCTTAAGCTCTTCCTCAGTTTTTTTCAACAAATCCTGCCGCGGGAAACAGGTATGACCGTTGAGCGCCTGTTGTTCCAGCATGTATAGTAAACCTGCAGTCGCACGATGCGGCGAGTTATTATCGAAGCCCAGATTGTGCGCAATGCCATCGGCAGTGAGAAAACCAATCCCTGAAATATCGGTCAGCTGATAGGGGTTAGCTTTTATCAGCGGAATGCTGTTCATACCGTGTTTAGCAACAATGCGTTGAGCATAGGCGTGTGATATCCCAACACCACGCAAAAAAGTCATCACATCCCTGAGACCTCTCTGCTCATCCCATGTATCCAGCAAAGTCTTTTGCTGCTTTTTGCCGACTCCTTTTATTTTCGACAATAATTTAGGAGAGCCGTCTATAATTTTGAAAGTATCTTTTCCAAACTGTTTAACTATACGCTGCGCAGTTTTTTCACCAATACCCTTAAATACCTCAGAAGAAAGATAACGAACCATTCCTTCTTCAGAGCTTGGTTCAACAGGCATAAATTCACGAATCGAAAATTGCCGACCATATATTTTGTGATTCTCCCAGTATCCTTTTAGACGTAAAGATTCATGCTCCATTGTGTTGTAGACAATGCCTTTAACAGTGACGGGTCGTATTGAATTTTCGATTAGGAATGAGGCGATCAAAAAGCCATTTTCCGGATTGGTATACAATATTTTTTCCAGAGTGCCGACTAATGTAACTAGGTCTTCGGCCATTGCTATTTCAGGCAGTTAGTGAATTAAAATCTGTCTAGTTTTGCGGCGAATAGAAAGGAGACCGAATCATCTGAAGCAAATCAAAACGCCATTTCCCTGCTTCCTTCAGCAACAGAAATGATTGCTGCTTGGTGAGCTGCAAATCAAAAAAACTTTTGTGCCGAAAAACAATGGCAGCATTCACATAAATTAATGTCCGGTAATGATATGATATCTCAGGCTTTTTCTCCGAGAGTAATCCAACTGGGACCCAGTCCAACTCAACCATCCGAGTCGCAAATTCCTCTATAGTAATTTGATCTCTGGAGTGTTTTTTCCCGTATTTATACAGCTCAAAATAACGTTCTTCCTGCCACAACTGAAGAAAGTCCTGAAAGACAACCAAGGTTTCTTTGCGGATAGCATCCAGTTCCGCAGGTGTTGGCTGACGTGTATTTGCTGCAGGAAGAACTGAAAAAAAGTTCAACCAACAAAACATAATAACCAGAATTATAAATATCCTCTTTGCAGCCATCAATGGGTCCAAAATTCTTACTTCAAAATTCATGCTGCCGTACGGTACAGGTGCAAACACAGTGATTCTATGGCCAGAGACTTATTTGCGTTTAGATCAATAGCTCTACGTAATTCTGTTATTCGACCGAATATCTCGTAAATTTGCTGGAGATTAAAATACTCTCCACAATTCCTCAATGCCGAAATGCGGCTTTCCTCAGAATTTGCTGTCCGGTTAATTAAATTTTCTTCCGGGAGACCGTGTAGAAGCCAAGTTAAATCACGAAACCAAGTTTCAAGAAAATCAAGCAGCAAACGCCATTCTTCGTTTTTTGATTTACCCCACATTTCGCACGTTCTGAGCATTTCTTCCAGTGTTTTCGGAGAAAAAGTGGTTAGCCAACGAATAGCCGTATTCTGCACAATTTGCATCAGTTCAAAACTTGCGACAAGATTTCCGCTCACACTTCCCATGCCGAATGCACTCAACAGTTGAATCCGATCATCTGTCAGATCTGTGGTCTCACGCAAAATGCGTTCAGAAATTTCCACAGACAAAGGTCGAAAGCGTATTTGATGACAACGTGATACAATCGTTTCCAACAGCTGTTGCGTTGATTCTGCAATTAAAATAAGCAAAGTATGCGGCGCAGGTTCCTCCAAGGTTTTCAAAAAAGCATTGGCTGCTTCCCGTCCCAAATACTGTGCTCCATCAAGAATCATCACGCGCTTTTTTGCCTGATCCGGATGGAGATAGAGCCAATTCAACGAATTACGGATTTGATCTATTTTAATAAGCTTGCCGTCAGGTATCAGCACCTGGTAATCAGGAAAACTCTGAGCCGCAATTTGCAGGCAAAAATCACACTTTCCGCAAGCATCTTCTCCAGATTTTCTACAATTAAGCTTTTGCGCAACTGCAACTGCTGTTTTGAATTTTCCAATATTTGACTGCCCAGTGAACAACCATGCATGCGGCATCCTGTCTCTGTGAATGGCCTCGTTCAGCAGGTCTATTGCATGCTCTTGTCCGTAAATATCGCGAAAAGGCATCTGGAAATTAGGAACTTATAAATGGAGGAAAACTGACATTGAAAGCAAGACCAAGATAAATGGCAATGCCGACGATATCATTAGTTGTAGTGATAAACGGACCTGTTGCTATTGCAGGATCGATACTCATTCGTTTGAGTATAATTGGAATTGTAGAACCAACTATTGCCGCAAAACAAACGACGACCAGCAGCGATATCCCGGAAGTAAAGGCTCTCCCCAAATCATTTGTCAAGTACCAAGACATTCCTGCCAGGATGATGGAACAAACAATTCCGTTCGTAAAACCTACTCTCAACTCTTTCCAGAGACGAACTAGAATATCGGTGGTTTGTATTGCACCAGTGGCAAGCCCGCGCACCACTATTGAGGATGACTGGATGCCGATACTTCCTCCCAGTGCGGCTACAAGTGGAATGAAATAAATCACATCCGGAAGCGAAATGAGGGCATTTTCATAATAACTCATCACAATCGCAGTCAATAATCCTCCGAACAGGCCGACGAGCAGCCATGGCAATCGATCACCTGATGCACGTAAAACAGATTTTTCACTGACTTCCTCATCACCTGTACCGGCAATGTGTCCCAAATCCTCGTTATATTCATCAACGATCACATCCACCAAATCATCCAATGTGACTCGGCCAATTAATCGTAAATGCTTGTCTATTACAGGAACTACGACCAAATCGTATTCCTGCGCAATTCTAGCTACTTCCTCCTGATCCAAATCTTGGTCAACAGCAACAACTTCAGGATTCATCAAATTTTCGATCAAAATGTTACGCTCCGCCAATAACAGTTCAGTCGTACCTATTGTGCCAATCAAGTGATCATATTCATCGACTACATAGGCAGTATAAAATAATTCGAAACCCTCTTTTTTTACAAATTTTTGAATTTCTTTGACTGCAGCTGCAACAGTTTGGTCTTTACGAATCGCCACTACATAGGGCGTCATCAATCCACCGGCACTTTCTTCATCATACTGCAGCAGCTGGGTCAGTTCTTCACGATCTTTTTCTGGAAGTTTTTCTAGCAAAGCTTCCGCTTTATCTTCCTCCAGAAGACCGACAAGGTCTGCTGCATCGTCTTGTGGCATGTCCTCGATTGCATCACTCAGACGGTCAGGGTTTATTTGTTGAACGATGTCACCAAGAATAGAGGGTGAACCCTGCAAATTTTTAAGTACTTCCGAAGATGTTTCTCTATCCAGATTTTCCAGCACTAGTAACTGATGCTGTAGTTTTAACTGCAGTATAATATTGGCAATCTCTATAGGTTTAAGCGGTTCAAGCACGCTTTTCAGCAACTGAATCCGTTCGGTGCTGATTAATTTTTTAACCAGCTTATGAAATTGAGTATCTCTACTATTAGTCATGATTCTGTTTTCTACAAGTTGTGCTTATTCTGTTCTTAACTGAGCGGTTTCCATTTTTGTACAAGATCTACAAGCAGTCTCACGCCAACACCTGTGGCTCCGTTGTTTGGTTGGTAACCAATGTGTTTTACGTTCCAGGATGTTCCTGCAATATCAAGATGGACCCAAGGTGTTTTATCAATGAAATGCTCTAAAAAAAGACCTCCTATAATAGTTCCGGAATCTCCACCGCCAATGTTTTGTAAGTCAGCATATTTGCCCTTAATAGATTCACCGTATTCTGGATAGCTCGGCAGTTGCCAAACAAGATCGCCACTGATATTCCCTGCATTCCGGACTTGTTCCATTAAGGCATCATTGTTAGTGATTGCTCCGGTTGTAAAATGCCCTAAAGCAGTTATGCAGGCACCTGTGAGAGTTGCCAGATCTAGAACTGCATCAGGCTTGAACTCTTTTACAACATAACTCAGTGCGTCACCAAGAATCAGTCTGCCTTCTGCGTCGGTATTGAGGATTTCCACTCTTTTCCCATTATGTGCCGTAACTATATCACCTGGACGCTGAGCTTCGCCGCCAGGCAGATTTTCTGTTGTTGGTATAACTGCGATAATGTTTAGTTTTGGGTTGACCTGTCCAAAGACCTCCATCGCCCCTAAAACTGCTGCTGCCCCGCACATGTCAAACTTCATTTCGTCCATATTTTTTCCAGGCTTAAGTGAAATCCCACCTGAATCAAACGTTACGCCTTTTCCAACTATTGCAATAGTTTGTTTGGCCTGCTGATGACTGTACTCCATAATTATCAATTTTGCCGGTTCTCTTGAACCGCGAGACACACCAAGTAACATCCCCATGCCGAGCTTTTTCATATCTTTTTCTTCCAAAACAGTGCATTCCATTTTGTGTTGTCTGGCTATCTTTTTTGCTTCAGCAGCTAGGTCTTTTGGTTTCAAATCATTTGCCGGCGTGTTTCCTAAGTTGCGAGCCAGGTTTGTTCCATCAGCCCGAATTTTTCCTACCTTCAACGCTTTCAATGAAGTTAAATTATCTGGGTCACAACATTGAATTATTACTGATTTAGATTTAGATTTTTCATCACCAGTTTTTTTATAAGCATTGAACTCATATGCACCCAAGGTTAATCCTTCAGCCAGGACCAGTCCCGCATCTGTTTCAACGGCATCTTGAAGAAGTGAAGTTACAACAAATCCCACAGTGTTAGCTTTCAGGGCGGTCAGCATTTTACCTGCTTTGCCAGCAGCACGTCTAAGTGTCTCAGCATCCAGTTCATCTTTTTTACCCAGTCCAACCGCTAAAATTTGCGGGATTTTTGCATATCCTGAAAACAAATGCTGGCTTTTACCCTTTTTGCCTGTGAAAACCCTCAGCTTCAGTGAAGTACTCAGATTCTTTTTTAGAGCACCCGGAAGAGCTCTTAGTCCGCTTCCAAGTAGATCCGAGTCTTCAGTAACAAACACAACCACTGCTTCCAGTTTTTCGTTTGTGAGAGGAATATTGCTGTATACAATTTTCAGTTCCATTATAAAATCCCTATTAATAATGATAAGTCCGCACCCAATAATTAAAGACACAGTATTTAAGATTAGAATATAATTTTTTCAGTAATCACCTTACCGACCATGCAGAGAAACAGACAAGACTTTAGTGTAAACTGAGTTAAGTCACCACCAAAGAGATAGTGATCTACGCCCACCATCCCGAAAATATTCAACATTGATACTGAGGAATTTTAGATGATTAATGGCTGACCAGATGACAACAGCAAAACAAACAATTAGTAAAAATAGATTCATATTAGTCAAGTATTAACAGGTTGCTAAACCATTTTCAACAATAGGCTTCAGCTTAGATTTAATTTGACATATTGAACAAGAAACTATAGATTCCGTTTATGAAATATACGTTTTTACTTATACCTGATTCATCTCCCAAAATCAACTTTGCAGAAAATAAAACAGTCTTTAATACTGCAGTCGTAAGAGGTCCGTGATCACAAATAACCAGCACATGTACACACAGATCACTTAGCAATCATTATATATTAACAGGTTTCTTTGTCCATGTGCTAAATCGAATTTACGGCAGTTTATGGCTTTTACGAAATCATCAAAAATCATTATTAGAAAACTCAAAATACTCTAGCGAATTATTCTAATTTCTCTCTATTCCTATCCTTTTTTGAATATCCTTGTGATTCATGTTCAAGGCTCCAAATACATTTAATATCCAGCTCAGTTCAATTCTTTACCTGATACTGTTATTTTGTCAGGGAACTTCCGGTACTGCCGTAGCCGGAGATGATCCGCTTGCTTTAACTTACACATGGATTCCTCAGTTTTACGGAAATCTAAAAGGAGAGACAAAGCTGCTCTACACTAACAGTTTTGCGCGCTGTCAGCTGCGTTTTGTTGATATTGATCATGATGGTGACGATGACCTGTACGTGGGCAAGGCAGATGGACGCATCGCTTTTTTCCTCAATCAAGGCAGTATTGCAGATCCATTCTTCAAATTGATGACGGAAAATTTCGTGGTAATTCATGAAGGCATAGACGAACAAAGTAATGCCACACACGTCCGAACCGTACTTGATGTTGGAAACAATGCTGCTCCAGAGTTTGTTGACATCGACTCTGATGGAGACTTCGACTTGTTTGTTGGCTCTGAGGATGGCCATATTTTTCACTACGAAAATCGGGGTAACCAGCTTCACCCCATGTTTTTCCGTAAAACTCCAATTTATATGGAATTGAAATTTGGAGGCAACAGCGTTCCACGTTTTGCTGATATAAACGGTGACCGCACATATGATTTATTCGTCGGCACACGATCCGGAAAAACTCACGTATTTTTTAATTCCGGAATGACCGATGAAGCAGTTTTTTGTCAGCATTTTGAGGTTACAGACCCACCAGATATCCGCTGTAAATATCAACCTGAAGTGATTGCTGACATTTCGCCTCAAGCTGATGCTGTTCCTGAATTTGTGGATTGGGATCAAGATAAAGACCTGGACCTGGTTATTGGAAAATCTAACGGAAAAATCAATTATTATCTCAATACCGGAGACAACTTTGCACCGCACTGGAGCTTAAAATCCCGACATTTCCAATTTATTGACACCGGAGGCAACGTTGCGCCCACATTTCACGATTTGAATCGAGACAGTTTTCCGGAACTATTTTTGGGTACCTCTTCTTCAAAAGTGATATATTATGAAAACCACGAAGTTCTTCTTGATCTACTGCGCAAAATACCTTCCATTCAGTTGCATAAGATTGACAGAACAGCTGCTTTTGAAAAAGTCCTCACACAAGCATGTCTTCAATTAAAGGGGTTGCCTGAATGTATCATTCCACTAAGCGTTGCATTCGGAGTCCCGGAAGGAACAAAGATTAATAAATTGCTGCAGTTGTACCCCTATATTTTACTTCCAGATATAAGTATCGATGTCTTTTCCGAAGAAATCGTTGATTCTGCTGAAGTTACTGATGATACAAATGAGGCAGATACTTCCACGCAGGAAAACACAGCAACTGATGAAGAACCCGAGGAGGGAAATGTAGCAGGCCTAGAAAAGACAGGGGATCTGACAAATCAGGCTGCAGTCAGTGGCGGCGAATTCTTCCATCTTTGGCGTGAGATTGAACCAGACGCAGCAGAAAAAAATGAAAAAATTGAAAATCTGAAATCTCTGGGAATTATAACACGGAACCAACTCTGGTTATCCAGCAGAAACTTTTTCAAGATAGAGAACCTCGTGGGCAATGACCGCCACTCCTTCCTGACGAGCGGAGACTGGAACCAGGATGGTCGGCTAGATATTCTTCTCGGCAGCCGCTCTGGTGAAATATATGCTTTTGAAAACCGTGCTGATCAAGGGACAGACTGGTATCCGCTAAAATTTCCAGCACTTGAAACGGATAGAAGACAGTACAGTTCCCCTGTTTTAACAGATATTGACGGTGATGGAGATTTAGACATCATCTGCGGAAATCGGCGCGGAAAAATAGAATGGATACTCAACCGCGGTACTGAAAAGGAGCCAGATTGGGTTGTACATGACATGAATTTATCACAAATTGATGTAGGCAGTTTCAGCACCCCATTACTGCAAGATATGGATGGGGACGAAGACCTAGATCTGCTTGTTGGAAACAGTAAAGGTTTGATTATTTACTATGAGAATCAAGGAAACAAAAACTCACCGCATTTTGTCCTGCGCAACACACGTATTTCCGGGATTAAAATGAAAGCCAGCTCTGCACCAACTTTTTGGAAATGGAATGAAGACGAGTATCCAGATCTTGTAATTGGCGGCCGTGAAGGTTTTTTAAGTCTGGTCAGTCATAAGCCCCCAGAAAGGTCACCGGTGCTGCGTGGATGGACCCTGGAGGCTGCTCAGTGGCAAAAAATAAAAACCATCGGCTACAGCACACCGCATTTTGCAGATATTGACGGAGATAACAAAACAGATTTGCTGATGGGTGATGAACAGGGTAATTTGCACTACATGAAAAACGGTGGTCTAAAAAAAATTGTGGAGACTCAGCAGGAAAGTACTCTTATTCTAACAGAAAATACTTTGGAGGATGATGAAGATGAAGATGTACAGGCAGATGCCACTATAATTCCCGTTGAAACACCTGCTGCTGAAGAAGATCTAGAGGCAGACGAGCCAATTGAGCCTATATTCGAGTTTATCAGTGACAGGTATGGGAACTTGGAACTTGGCCGTCGAGCTTTTCCTGCATTTATGGATGTAGACGGTGACAGCATTATTGATTTAATTGTCGGGAATAATGCTGGTGAACTTAGATATTACCGGCAAAAACAAGGTTCCAGTGAGTCACAATGGATTCTGGAAAGCAAACACTTTCTAGATTATCGTGGTGGAAAAAATTCAGCACCAGTTTTTGCTGATTTGGATGGAGATGGTGATTTTGATCTGCTGGTCGGCAATCAACATGGAAATATTCACTACTGGGAAAATAAAGGAAGTTCTGAAATAGCTGAATTCATCTATAATCCAACCCCGTTTATTGGCGTGACTGGAGGAAGGAACTCAGTTCCAGCTGTTCTTGACCTGAATGGTGATGGCCGTAATGATTTGCTGGTAGGAAATTTCATCGGTCAATTGCATAAATTTATGAGTATAGAAAACGGTAGTGGATTTAGTTTCCGGCTTGAAAGGCGTAAATATTTAAATTTAGACGTCGGACTTGGTTCTGTACCAAAAATTACTGACCTCGATAATAATAATCAGCCAGACCTGATTGTAGGATCTGATTCAGGGAAATTATTCAGTTTTCAGCCTGATCCAGAAAATACAACTTTGCTTACCTGGAAATCTTCTCCAGAATATTTTAAAAAATTAAAATTGCCTGTTGGTGGGAATCCGGTATTTGTTGATTTGGACAGTGATGGGGACTTGGATCTGATAATCGGGAGTGAGGAAGGAACCCTGTATCACTTTCGTAACACAGGGCGCTGATCAGTCTTTTTTTGGAAATTGGCCTGAACTTTATTGATTTCATCAGTATTTTCCCTTCAGTTCAAAATGATACTCGCGGATTTTTGTCACAACATCATTAGCGGGGATATCCGGGAAGTCTATCCATTCCATTAGTTTGAATAAATATTTTTTCAAGCGTCCTCGCGTCAGTCCACGATTTTCCCATTGTGTATAAATTTCTTCGTATCCAGCCGGCAAGGATCGACCGTCCAAATTTTTCCGCAACAAAAACTTAATGGTGCTATCAGGATATTTACTCACAAAAATACTCATGGATTTTAAATCAATGTGTCCATCTCCAAAGACAACATCATTGTCATCATTTATCTCTCCATGTAGTCCTCCTACATCAATATCATCTTCCTCATCAAGACCTTCGTCATCAATTCCTTCAAATAATGCAGCTATAGAAATTGCTGGTTCATCGGTTGGAGACTCTTCGGACTCTTCCGTATCCAGCTCAGTTTGCATTTCCAAGCTATCATCTTCAGGTTCTACAGACAGTGTGTCTTCAACAGCCGCTTCTTCAGACTGACTAATAGAAACCTGGTCTTCCACCTCAGTTTTTTCAGTGCTTACTTCGTGCAACAGACTATCTTCTTCCGGTGCGGAACTTTCTGGTGTTTCCTGCTCTGCAGCATCACTTTTCTGGTCAACCTGAGTGTGGTCGCTTACCAGAGAAAATGGTGGTGCAGGATTTTCGGGTATATAAGCAGGAACAACAAAACGACCTGCACGGCTTTGTTGGACATAATCCACAACAGGGTCATAAGGTGTCTGGTCTTCAACCAAGCCCATAATATCTTTGGGAGAGATCCAGCCTAAAGAGGGATTTTTCGGAGGGCTAAAGTACTGGCGTGCGTCCTGAATTGCATCTTCTGAGAGACTGAGAGTTTCGCTGGCGGATTCGTCTACTGGAAAAAATTCCTGTTGAAATTCAGCTAACAAAGACTCAATTTGGTAAGCAGAAAATAGCATGGTTTACTTAATGAAATTTTATGTTTAAGTCGTCATATTTTTGATTTTAGGCCTTTGATGAGTCGGGTCTTTTCGATACAGCATTTGACGGCCTAGTTGGGTTATTTGTAATGAAACAGCGTTTTTTTCGTGGCCAACAATTTTTTCAAATTCTCTTTCTGAGAGCAGTATTCTTTCCAGTAAATCCTGTATGTTTTCGTCTAGTTTTTGTTCCACTGCCTCTAAAGGACGCTCGTATTGCTTGTGCCATTTTTCGAGCAGAGAATCCAATTTTTGCAGGTCTTCAAAGCATTTGTCTTTTTGTGACAATAGTCCGTCCAGGGCTACGGCATCTGATTGTGCGAATTGACGTTGCGAAAAATCCAAAAGCTCTTTCAAGAGTGATTCTTGTTTTTCGAGCAGGAGTTTCAATTCACTGTCTTTTATCAGTTTATTTCCCAATACAAAACTCCGAAAAAATCTGTCCAAGCAAATCATCAGTCGTAGTTTCGCCGACAATTTCACCCAAAGCGTTTAAGCAGGAGCGTAAATCTACTGCAAGAAACTCTTCCCCATTTGACTGTATCAAACCTTCCCGTGCTGAGAACAAAGCAGACAGTGCTTGTTTGGCAGCATGTTGCTGCCTGCGGTTTGTGATCCAGGTTTGATCTTCCTGCGGTAAACCGCCCAGAGCGGCCTTTGCAAATAAGCGTGATTCCAACTCATCACAACCATCTTCGGTTTTTGCTGAAATCAAAACAGCATCCATTCCGGATATTTCTTTGTGCCAAATCGGCCTCTTTCCAGTCATTCGATCCTTTTTATTTAGGACAACTATTGTTCGTTCCTGTTCGATTTCACTGATTAAACTAAGGTCTTCGTCCATAAGTTTTTCGCTGGCATCCAGAATAAGCAGGACCAAGTCGGCATTGTCCCGGACATTTTGTGTACGCCGGATACCTTCTGTTTCAATCAGATCTTCTGTTTTTCTAATGCCGGCGGTGTCAGTTAATCGAAAAGCCAATCCCTGAATTTGTACTGATTCCTCAATTGAATCACGAGTTGTTCCTGGAATGGTGGTCACGATTGCTCTTTGTTCACGGAGCAAGGTATTGAGCAGTGAAGATTTGCCGACATTCGGCCGGCCAATCAGTGCTACACTAAAACCATCACGTATCTGTCGTCCACGGTCTGCATGAGACAGTAAATTTTCCAAATCAGCACTGGCCTGATTCAGTCGCTGCAGACAATCATCTCGATGCGTAAATTCAGTATCTTCTTCGGGAAACTCTATGTTGGCTTCAACCAGTGAAGCTATGGACACCACTTGTTTTTTTACCTGATTAATGGCGTGAAAAAGTTTTCCACAAAGTTGTTGTGCGGCCAGTTTAGCCCCAATTTCAGAACTGGCATGAATCAAATCTGAAACTGCTTCCACTTGTGTCAAGTCTAAACGTCCATGCAAAAAAGCTCTTTGAGTGAACTCTCCAGCCTTTGCCAAGCGCGCTCCCTGACGCAAAACCAAAGTCAGAATTGTGCGCAAAATAAATGGACTGCCGTGACACTGAATCTCAACCACATCCTCTGTGGTGAAAGAATGCGGAGCACGCATGACGACTACTAAAACTTGGTCAAGTAGTTTCCCGTCATCATGTATCCAGCCATGAATAAGTTTGTGTGTTTCTGTCTTTTGCAGTTCTTTCCCACCACCTTTGAACAACGGTTCCACCACTGGAACTGCCTGTGGTCCGCTTATTCTGATTACTCCTAGTCCGGATGGCTGCAAGGGAGTTGCTATCGCAGCAATTGTATCGTCAAGGCGCATTTTTTGAGCAACGATCAATGGTTTGTGGAAGATGACCAGTAATAACTCGCATTATTGTTAAACAAGATCCTCAAAACACGAGCAGCCGTCTGATTGGCCTGAGCGACCGCCGCGGCGGCACTTTCTGTTATGATTTGGTTTTTTGTAAAATTGACCATCTCCATTGCCATATCTGTGTCCCGGACGCTGGATTCAGCTGCAGTTAAATTTTCTGCAGTGGACTGGAGCACTGAAATATTTGTTTCAAGCGTGTGTTTTTGTACAGAACCGAGTTGGCTACGCATCGATAATAATTGATCAAGAGCCTCATCTACAAGACGAATTGCGTCGATGGCCTCTTGAGCAGATGTGAGCCTGATTTGGGACAAATTGTCGAAACCACTCTTATTATCCACACCTCTTCCCAGGACTGTAGAATGAGTGCTATTCAGTGCGATCAGAATATTTTCATCCGCACTTGGTCCTATTTGAAATTTAAGAGCATTTTGCGCAACAGTTACGGATCCGGCATTACCGGTATCGTTGCCTAAAAAAGCTACACTCAAACCACTTGTATTCTCGTTATTTAAATCTCCTGTAAGGACCAATCCATCACCTTCAGCAGGCTCATCATTTATGGTTCCCTCTATATCCCTTCCCAAAAATAATTTGGGTTCAAAAGCATCTTCCACAATTACTCCATCCTTGTTACCCGTGACAGTGAATCCTTTGGCAAGTCCATATTCCCGATGCTCAATTGTAAGCTCTTCTTCATCTACATCAAAGAGTATGTCCAAGTTCATGTTTGCTTCAAAAGCAGCTTCTTGCAGGCGGTTTGCAAAACCCTCTGCTGTCCCCACTTCTGGATTTCTGACTCTGATTATAGCTCCGTCTTCTTCTTCTAATGTGATTTGTAATCCGGATGCACCATCATCATCAAGGTCTTCTGTCAGATTTGCCCTCTTAGGCAATTCGGTAATATCCACTTCATAGCCACTGAGCGGAGATGAGATTGTTTTCGATGATGCTTTAAGAAAAACAAGTTCTTCATTTCCTCCCATTCCTGTAGTTCCATGACTACCGTCCAGCAGATTTGTATTGCCGAAGCGAGTAAACCGTGAAACACGGTCAATTCCATCGATTGCTGTGCGAATCTGAAACTGCAATGCCAACATTGCACTATAATCGGTTGCACCCTCATTTGCAGCAGTTGTCGCTAATTGACGCATTTCAATCAGCAAATTGTTCACTTCTGCCAAAGCACCTTCAGCGGTCTGGACCAGAGACAGGGAAAACTCAGTATTTTGCAGAGCTTGCTGTACACTGGCAATCTGAGCACGAAGACCCTCAGAAATAACCAGACCAGCCGGGTCATCTGCTCCACTGTTGATCCTTTGTCCTGAAGATAAGCGTCTCAATGAGCCGTACAGTTCATTTTGTGCTTCTGCCAGGTGATTTAACGCGTTGATAGATACGATGTTGTGTTTCATCCCCAACGGCATAGTTCCTCATTTAATTAAGGTTTCCGGTTTTTCGTTTCCGTTCTCCGGTGTTTGAACTCCAGTTATCGACAAATCTGTGATTCATGATTAATGATAACCGGCCTTTGAAAACTGGTAAAAACAGCAATTCCGGACTCCAAATATATGGAGCCGGAATAGTGCAAGGTTTGGGGGGTTAATCCCAAAATCCTGCTAGCTGTTTAATAACCGCAATACGTTTTGCGGCAGTGCATTGGCCTGAGCCAACTGCGCAGTTGCTGATTGACTCATGATCTGGTTACGAGTAAATGTCGCCAGTTCCTGAGCCATATCAGTGTCACGAAGAGTGGATTCAGCAGCAGTCATATTTTCTGATGCAATCTGCAAGCTGGTGAGATTGGTTTCCAGTGTTTGACTCTGGAAAGCACCTACTTCTCCGCGAACTGTAGCAACCTCTGTAAGCGCCTGATCAATTATAGCAAGTGCATCCTGAGCACCTTGCTCATTGCGCACATCAATATCAGCAAGCGATGCAAAGCTGCTTTTGTTTTGACCCTCTGCAACCCGACCAAGCTGATTTGTGTGCATGTTTCGAATAGAAACTGAAGCCTGGTGATCTGCATTAGGTCCAACATGAAAACGGAGTCCTTCTACGGTTGATTTTGACTCTATAATCTTGTTATCGTCGCCGTCTAACACAAATTCTCCATCCGAATCAGTCCTAAATTTGATCTCGGTTCGCGAAGCATTTGTTCCGTCCAGAAGTTTGTAATGTCCGAACTGTGTAGTAGTCACAAGACGATCAATTGATGCAAGCGCATTTTCAATTTCAGCCTGATTGGCTTCAATCATTGACTGGTCACTAGCACCAACGTTTGCTGCAGAAATTGCTCGCTGACGAAGGCCAACCAGCATATTCGAGATTTCATTCATAGAGCCTTCAGCAGTTTGAACGAGTGAAATGGCAATTTCGTTATTCTTGATTGCCTGTTGCATCCCGCTAACCTGGGCACGCATATGTTCAGAAATCACCAAAGCTGCCGGATCATCGGCTGCCCGGTTGACTTTCTGTCCCGAAGCCAGTCTTTCAAGTGACTTTGAAAGCGCACGGTCGTTCATTAACAGGTTGCGATGTGCAACCATGGACTCAATATTATGATTGATTTTTAATGACATATTGTCTCCTTAACCTTTTAAGTGAAAAAGTTAACTCCTGTCATGGAATAAATGTATTCCCTTCCAATAGAATACTGTAGGTAAACAGGCCCGAATCCAATCCGTTCCTATTTCATGAGGACAGCTCTCACCGCGAAAGCAAAGCCCTTCCCTTGGCTCTCCAACGTGCACGGCACGTGAAGGCTTATGAAACACCACCTGATATTACATACCCCTGGTGTTTCGAGACATTTCGGCAGCAGAATTCAGGGTCATGAGACTCAAATTGTGAGGCTCATGATCCGTCTCCAGGCCGTTCTCTCCATGTTACGCACGGAGGGTCTCATGTAGCCGGATTATCATTATGATTCTCCGGAAATCTATTTCAATAAAATATTATTTTTATTATTAAATTTATTAAACACTGCTCTTGATGTCATTACATCAATTTAATAAAATTCTCAAATCTCCAAAATTTCAACTATTCTTGGTATCAAGCACCTTGCGCAGTTTTTGTTCGGCACGTTTAAATTTTTCATACTCTTTCTGTTGCTCATCTTCCGTAAGAGGAGTACCACTCGTTATGGAACCCGGTATCCGTTTTTTAATCTCTGTTTTTAAATAATCCAAATTATTTTCAAGACGAAGACTCTTCAACAGCGGTGGAATTTTAAATGATATTTTACGGAAAGTCCCCAATCCTGAATCCTTAGCAGCTACATCAATCATAGCTAAAGCATGGTGTAGATTGGCCTCATCCACCACTATGGGAGGAGCTACTGCCGAAGAAAATGTATGCGCATGCTTGCGCATCTGGCGCAAGAGTGTTGATTTATCCACCATTTTTGATTTTTACCTTTCGTTGATTGAACATTGAAAAAACTTGCCTCTGAATTTTACAAATCGAGTGCCGATATATTTTAAAAATCTGATTGTTGTTATGGTTAAATACAGTTTACACATTCATTTCTTCTCTCTTTCAAATTCATACTCACGTTCTAATTGTGCTGTCCGAACCCGATAATGTTTGTACCAGCCTGATCGGCCTTTATTTTGTGCTTCCAGACGTTTTTCATGGTTCTTCCAATTCCTGTCAGCCATTTCCGCATAATCCTTGTTCATTTCGGTTTGGACTGAGGTAAAAATAACAGCATATTACGGCGTACTGTTCCGCAAATCTTTTTTTCGAATTTCCATTTTTCTCCTACCTTTCCGCCTAACAAGGCACTTCCCGGCAAGACAGTTTTATCGTCCTTGCTGTCTCACCAGAAAGTGACCAAGGAGGATCGGTTAACGCACCACCAAATCCAGTGGGTGACGCGAAAGACGTTTGCATCCAGAATCCGTCACTATGACGGTATGTCCAAAACACATGGCATTCCCAGAGTCACTGTCCATCAAAATCATGTGAAGAAAAAACACCATATTTATTTCAACAATCACTTGATTGCCGTGATAGAACATAGGCCAGTCCATCCAGTTTGGCGAAAAAGTTGCCCCCAAACTGTATCCGGTTGCATTCAACCGGTGGCTCTGCATTCCAGCACTATCACAAGAATGAGCGTAAGCATCAAAAACCTCGCCGATGGCTTTACCGGGACGCAAAGCTAATTCACAAGCCTCCATTGCCTCAAGACAAACCTCGTGCATTTTCCGGTGCTGTTCAGTCACCAGACCAACTGGAATTGTGCGCATCATCGCTGCGTGGTAGTGGCGATAAGCTCCAGCCCACTCCAAAGTAATCTGGTCTTTGGAACTCAGTTTTCGTCTTCCAGAATAATAGCGGCAAAGCAAAGCATTATCACCGGATCCGATGATAAACTCGTTACTCGGGTAATCTCCTCCGCCACGAAATACTGCACCTTGCATAGCCGCCAGGAGCTCGGCCTCATCGCATCCATTCTTCACTAAGCGATGTGCCTCATCCAGAGCTTCATCTGCCAACTCAGCAGCCTTCTGGACATAGACCAATTCTTCCGGACTTTTCACGACCCGCAGAAGATTCACCAGATTGGAGGCATCTGTCAACCGGCAAAAACCATCCAGAGCGTAATCCAGCATTTTCCCATTTTTGGCGGTCAAGCCGTAAGAGTCGTATTCCACTCCAAGTCGTTTCCCAGCACAACCGCATTCCTGCAAAATATTCTTGAGCTGCAAAGCAGGATTTACTTCCGATCCATCCACCCAGATCCGGATATCTTCGACGATAGAAGTATGCCGTGCCTGCCGTAAATCCGGTGCTCGAGTCAGCAGAATCAGTTTCCCGTCTCCACCCAGGTAAAGACACTGAAAAAATACATAGCCGAATGTGTCATAACCCGTCAGATAAAACATGCTTTCCTGCCGAAACAGAAGCATCCCATCCAAGTCATTTTCAGCCATCAACTCCAGTAAACGATTGAGTCGGTTTCGAAACTCCTTGATGTCAAAATGTAGAGACATATTTCCTCACAGTAACTGGAAAAGAGTATCTCAAATATTCAGGCACAGAGAAAAAATGACAATCTCTCGTCCTTAACACAAAAACTACGGACTTCTCCCTATCAATACGGATTTCCGCCGATTCAATTCGCCACAAAAAAACTACGGACTTCTCCAAACATTACGGATTTCTGGCAATCTAATTCGCCACAAAAAAACTACGGATTTCTCCAAACATTACGGATTCATGTCAATTCAATTCGTCATAAAAATAATATTTTTATTATAAAATGGAAACACACCCACCACAATTATATTATCCAAACATAGCTATCTGCCAAGACAACACCCCGCAGTTAGAAAACAGGACTTCTTTACGAATGAATGCACTTCTCGAAACAATAAGTCCCAATATGGAACATTCAGCCATAACAATGGTGGGATGGCTCCCGGCACAGTGAACAACTCACCATACAACATCCCAGTTCACACGGGACATCTCCAGGGAATCCACTACCATTTCACGAATACTACCCGCAGGGAGTCTCTAATGAGAAAACTCCAGAGTCAACTGGAAAGTTTTCAGAGTTATCCCCAACACCACAGCTGAAACAGAGAGCCACGGATTACTTCCCGGGCGGAGATCGTCACAGTGTGGATTGCACCGTTGTTTATAGAGTCGAAACAAAGGTATTCACCCTATCCTCCTTTACAGGAAAATACTATGGCCGATGGTTCAGCAAACAGGGGAAGATCCCCCGTGGGAGGTTTCGCCAGATTAAGTTTTCAAAGAGCTTCCATTCCATTTCAATTCCGGTGTGCGGTCAAACACCCACACGATGGCCTTAAAACGGCGGCTTAGCATTATTAAGCAGGGCTTTCACGATAAATTTGAAAGCCTCGAGCTTGATAATTCTTCAAGGCATAAGGATGATCGAGGCTGCAGGTATGTACCCAAACCCGCTTTGCGTTCATCCCCCATGCTTTCTCAACGGCTGCGGACAACAATCCGCCACCTAACCCTTTACCAATAAACAATGGCAGTAAGCCAAAATAAGCAATTTCAACTGCCCCATCAAGGGAATTCAATTCAAAATAACCGGCGGGAGTGCCATGAAAAAGCAACATCCAGGTCTGAAGAGCTTCACGCTCTACCCAGTTCCGCCACTGTTCTTCAGTCCACAAGAGACGATCCGTCCATTGCCACAACTTGCCCACTTCCAGGTAAAAAAAGCGGTTCAAATCTGGCAAAGGAATTTCTTGCTTCACCAATTGAGTTTCCGGAGGCAGCACTCTTGCGCATAATTCCTCCGGATGCAGCATTTCAAGATGCCAAATTGTTTCCGGTTCACTATTTCGTACATTCATTCTATACCTGACTTGAATGTGCATGCCGGAGCCAAGACGGAAAAGTTCCTTTCACATAGAACTCCGTTCTTTTATTAAAAATTGTATACGCTCCGCATTCCATCTCCAATCATTACCGGGATGAAGATGGACCCCACCAATCCAATAATCATGTGGATTTTGTCTGAGCCAATCCACATTATTATCCAGGATCTCAATTCCTAAACCTGTCACCTGAGCATCAAATTTCCCGAAAACCGGATCAGGAAAAGGAGTCTTTGGAGGTTCATAAAAATGGACATCGCCCTCCAATTCCAATAATGGCCGAGGAGATTCTACGAGCCTGCGCACGCGTTTCCAAAAAGACCAATCCCCCATAAAACGGGCCGGTTCCTCTGCTTGAACTGCAGAAAACAAACTGACGAGCTAGGAGATTCCACCTCTTACTTGCTCTAAAATGCAATGCTCTGTCTGGGGCAGACCGCTCCACTCTGCGGGAAATTCCTCAAAAAGGCGGAACAGTGCGTTCTGCAAAAATGGTAAAACCGAGGTGCATTCCTGCATCAGTTCAAGCATCAATTCAGGTGTTGGAGCAGTAAAAGCAGTCCAGCTAAGTTGTCCAAGAACGAGTTGTTTTTCAGAAACTGGTTCTCTCTTTCCAAGCCTCTCCAGCTGGGACTCAGAAGTAGCCTGCCACAGGTACTCATCAATAAAAATAATACTCAAGCGCTGAGAGACTTCCTGCTTGTAGGCAAAACAATCTAACAACTGCAGCAGATGAAGCTGATCGAACAATTCAAAGCTGTTCCAAAGTACCACTTCGTCGTATTTGTGACAATTATGGAAAACAAGGTCCATTTTCCGAAAAGAGTCCTTAGCATTTTCAAGAGAATCCCAATCACATTCTGCAATGAACTTAGCTCGAATATTAGAGAGTTCCTCAAGACGCAGTCCTTCAGGCACGGGTCCATCATGAAGTACAACCATCTAGGAAGGAAAATCCCCTTCAATTTCGGAATCTCTTAATGCTTCGATGGCGCAATCTCCACTCACAATATACAGCAAGACACTCTCCTCAAAACTGATTTCACCAGTGTTGAAAAACATTTATCCGAAAGAATATCTTATAGACAAAATATAGTCCAACCCGCTTTGTTCATTCAATATTCAGTGAAGGCCGTTCTTGACGGAGTTCTCCACGAGCGGAGATGTACCTGATTAAATTTTCCAAGAGCAACAGAACCTCATTCAATTAAAAAAGGTTCTAATTTCAACAGTATATTATTTAGGCAGCACCACTCTGTCTTCATCGGACGTTTTGTGACAGCAACAAAGATTTTGAGATCAAACATTCATGTTGGTATGTCACCTATTTTGTATTTTCAGCGATTCGATCATAAACACCTCGGCCACGATAGTTGTCTTCCGCCTTTATCTAGCGCACAAAAGGCCATCCATTGTCGGTGGATTTCGCAGTTAATTTTTGAAACATTTCGCCTTCTACTCCTGTTCCACGTGACTCCGAGGGACTACAAAAAGGTCATCTAAAAAACCTACATTTTTGCCTCTTAAAGGTGAGGCCATTTCCCGGAAGTGCATGAGACCGACAGGACGCTTCTCTTCATTATTAGCTACCAAATCATAGAATGCTTCGTCTTCATCAAAAATCTAATTCCAGACAGTGTCGAGAATTTCGTTATTCATGGGATCATAGTGAAACTCGGCATATCCACGATATAAATTTTTCCACTCTTGGCCGTCATCTGGAGACAATGTTCCTACGTATATTTTCATAAATCACGCTCCAATTAAATTACGGTTTTTACAGGCTCAGTTCACAAGGCCTAAATCAACCTACTTTTATACTTACAACAATCCAAGATAAAGTACTAATTCCATCGACGGTGCAAACCATAAATCTCACATCAAGCCGTAAATCTATTTGCTTTTATAGCAAAATGAAGTTGGTCAGGTCAAGCACCCAAAACCATACCAGCATGAGTCAGGCACTTGGACAACCAGGCTCTATGCTTCTAACTTTCCCAATTGTTGGTAGGCTCAGTTCTTAGCAGTTAACACCTAAAAACAGCTTTAAATAGTATTGCAGGGCATCTCAACAATTTTCTATATAACTATCTATTTCAATCCATTGCCGAGCAGACATATTTCTCCCTGACAATTTTATCTGCCGGATAATACCCGGCTGACAAACAGCACATGCCTCAGAAAAAGCTGCAACTCAAAACAGTTGCGGCCAACATGTGCGGCTTGCAGCCGGGTAATTCTGGCTTGATCCAATTTGTTAAACAACAAAGCCAAAGTATAGCAGTGAGCTATACTTTGGCTTTAGCTTTGTTTCTATTTGTAGGGTCTTTTCAGTGATTGGTTTTCTATTCAAGATCCAATTCTTCACCTGACTATCCAAGCAAAGGGCCATCATCTGGCATTTTGCTTCAGAGTAAAATGTTCGTTTTCTACTTCCGTCATGTAGCAACTAACCGCATAATCACAGGCCGCAGTATGAAAAACAACACTCCTGCTGCAGTAGATTTTCAGGATGTAGTGAAGACACATTGATCCGAACAGTTATATTCAGAAAAATATAGCCCACCGGCCTGGTTTGCTAAGCAGCTGGCGTTTATCCCATTTGACAGGGATTCCCGCATGAGGATTAGTTGATTATTCAATTTTCAAAGATCAACAGAGGTTCCCACCAATTAAGTAGCCCTCTAATTTCAACAAGATGGAGATTTCAGAACGGAGCCTCTCCGTTTTTCACCAATTTGTGATATCGGTAGAGATACCAGCAAGCTACAGTCCGCCACGGTCTCCATTTTTCTGCAATCGAAACAGCCAGCTCTTTCCAACCTTTTTCCGGAAGATCATAGAGCCGTTTCAATGCGGCCTCAAGAGCCGCATCATCCAAAGGCAACAGATCCGGACGATTCAAGCTGAACATTAAATACATTTCAGCAGTCCAGCGTCCAATGCCTTTCACTAGGACAAGTTGCTGAATTGCAATTTCGTCATCCATCTTTGCCAATGCAGAAAAATCCAGCTCACCACTATCCAACCATTGCGCCAAACCACGCAGGTATTTGATTTTCTGGAAAGACAATCCTGCCTTTCTCAAGACAGAATCATCTAGTTTCAGTAAATACCTGGGATCAGGCAGTTCATTTTCAAAGAGCTTCCGGAACCTTGCCCGGATTATTTTTGCAACTTGATTTGAGAGTTGCTGTCCAATGATGGAACTTGCCAACCCGGCAAATCCTCCTTCATGCTTTATCAATTCACAAGGCCCGGTATGTTCAATTATTCCGGCAATTATAGAGTCCGCCTGGCGCAAAGATACCTCAGCCTCATGCCAATTACCCATTCTCTTATAATTTTTTTAAATTAAGGCAGTATTTTCACGGCCTAATTTGCTGCTACATTAATTCCAGTCACACTATGTTAGAACAATCTCAAACCAAAAGTTCGTTTTTTCTTCTGAGGTAAAACCCAGCTGACAAACAGTACATGCCTCAGAAACACCTGCAACTCAAACAGTTGCGGCCCACATGTGCAGTTTGCAGCCGGGTTATTCCTGCTGAATCAATACTTTAGACAACAAAGCCAAAAAATAGCAGTTTGCTATCCTTTGGCTTTAACTTGAATTTATTCTATTTTTCTCCTCTCTAATTGAGAGTCTTGAAAAAAGTCTAACACTACTCTTCGTTGTCATTCCTGCAAAGTTTATCGCCGAAATGACCAGAGAGCAGAAATCTCATATTTCATTTAATGCGTAATGCGAGCTCCTGACATCCCTAGCTTGTGTAAATGATACCTTTTTATCTGGCAACCAAGTCAATTTTCCCAAAGTTTATCCCGTCACATTAATATGCTTCTCGGCTTTCTCCTGATTATTTTGCATCATGCCTTGTGTAGTAGCATTTTGTTTTGTTGCACCTGGTTTCTTTTTTGAATTAATTTGCACCCAGGCCGCCCGCAACTCCTTGAGTAAATCTATTACGACAATAACTGGTTCAGGCTTTTTTTCCATGTTTGCCTCAATCAGCTGGCTAAACATGTAGCTATAGAGTGACTGAAGATTTTTTGCGATATCACCTCCATGATCCATATTCAGGGTTGCCATTAGTTCGGTCACAATGTTCTTAGTTTTTATTAAACAATCATGGACCTTCTCTATTTCCTCTGATTTCATGTGCTCAACAGCAAAACTGGCATTCTTTATGGCTCCATCATAGAGCATAATGATCAGTTTATTTTGATCAAGTGTGTTGACAGAGGCCTTTTTATAGGCATTCTGGTAGTTACCATAGGTACTCATCGCATCTCCGTTATTATTAGTTTTAGGACTTATTAGCTCCGCTCATTGCGGAGAGTTGCTGGTTGATATAGTTTTGTTGGGATTTTAATCTTCCCATAGTGCTGTCCAGTTTTGCAAATTTACTCTGCAACCTTGAACGCTTAGTATCGGCCCGTTCGTTTAAGCGGCTTATTTGCTCCTCAAAACTACTCATTTGTCCAGTTATATCATCTGTAGCCCGCTTGACATTACCATCCAGAGGATCATTCAATTTATCAAGTTTCTGACCTAATTTAACAGCTACACCTTTGGAAATATTCACAGTAGCCTCTTGTTCCTTAACCAGGTCGTCTTCGCTAAGTGTCACGAACAATCTCAAACCGTCAGCATTGGAATCTTCCGCTCCCATAAGCAATTGTCCTCTGCCTGTTGCTTCCACATTCCCGATTGATCCTGCAACATCCTCTCCCGGAGTGCTGACACCATCTGTCAGCCCCAAACCGCTGAGTTCCTTATCTGGGCCGGGCTCCACCTCAATTGTACTGCTGCTTCCATAAGTCCCCGAAATTATCATCAGCCTTCCTTCTTCTTCACGAACCTGTAATCTACGGCGTCCCAAAACTTTGTCTTCCATCAAACGGTTCTGGATGGTTTTGGCCAGACTGCCGAGAGTATAGTTGTCCTTGCGCAATTCAATCGGATCAGATACCCTGCCGTTATTTTTAATAATTAAAACATTGTTTGTATCATCAACTCTTATAATTCCGGGGAGTGGAGTTCCCAAATAGAATCCGCGTTCAGCAGCATTCGAGACGTCCACTTGGTAACCGCTGGGATTGACCCTAGTTTTTTCAGTCATTCCCAGAAAACTTACTCCGGGATTATCTGTTTTTCCATGACTCCGGAATAAATTAGCAACATCAGAAAAAGCATCAACTATCTTTTCGTTTAATTTTTTCTCTTCAATAGACATCTGGCCTCTATCATCGATTTTCAGGCCAATAGAAAAAAGCATATTAGTCGACTGCGGCAACCCACTTACGGTTGCAATTGTTGTGTTCGCAATTTCATTGACCATCTGAGCCAGATTCCTGTCACTTAACAAAGGCGCAGCCGTGTTTGTCGACTTGTCGTACTTTGACACTTCTTTTGCAGTTGCCTGAAATGTATTGTAAGCATCTACAAAATCATGAATGCGCTCTTTAGCTACCTCTGTGTCACCCAATACAGATACAGTTACGGGTTCATCACTGGACGAAAAAAACTCCAGATCGAGTCCAGGGATCACATCATTTGCCACATTTTCCGAACGCCTTACCTCCAGGCCTTCTCCACTTCTGGTGGCTCCAAGGCGTAAGACTAAATCTTGAGCCAGTCTGACAGTTGAAGTCTCTGTTGAGATAGTAAAATAATCATCTGGATATAAACCACCTTTTCCAAGGGCCAGTCTTAATCCCTCATCAAATAATATTGGGGTCCCAGGAATATAGCCCTCACCCACTTCTACAGAACCGTTGCCGCCAAACGTATCTTCCCATCTCAATTGTAGGCCACGTGTGATACCGACAGTACCCCTCTTCTCAACTCTAAAAGTATATGTTTTAGCGATATCCGGTTCAAATGTACCGGATATTTCTATGGGAGCATTGCTAAGACCTCCTGACGCCCCCCAGACTCCAGCAGAAACGTCGAGTTTACTTCTCGTTACGTCTTCATCAATTCCTTCATACTCATCGTAGGTCATCCACTTTGCTTGAACATCAATTTTATTAGAAACACCACGATGTTCATCGTCGCTCCACCACATATCTTCTGAAGTTGGAGCAATTACATCCACATCCGTACTATCCCCGTCCCTTAAAACACTGGGATTCACTTCTACAAATAATCCATGTCCCAGAGGCAGACGCTTTGGGTCACGACGGCCTTTCTTACTGAACTCCAAATCGAAGAGTTCTTCACCATCTTCAGAGTCAAAAGCAGTAGCCTGATCAAATGGTCCTTCTTTACCAACTTCTCCAAGATAAGGGTGTCCAATATTGACAGAACCTTTTTCTCCAGTTTCAGAATATTCGTAATGCAATTTCAGTGGACTCGGGCCACCAACCTGTCCATTGCCCTCCACCCTAAAAATGATAGTATCATCTTCTAATCCATCGTATGTACCGGTAACTCGAACACCTCCTTCTGACGCCTTACTGCTCCAGTCGGATGGTTGTGAAATTTGTGGTGCACGCTCTGCGTCGCTCAGCCACCACAGCATATCGGATTTTTCTGCAGAAACATCAACAGTAAAGTTGTCACCACCTACAAGTTCACCGTCACTAATCAACAATTTTAATCCGTCCGTCACGTCAAGCGGGCTTCCGGGAACATAATTAAACTTATTGATCTCTATTTCACCCTCTCGGCCGTTTATATCCTTCCAGACAATGAGTACACCGGCTTCAGAAGGAATCATTCCGGCACGCTCTACAGTAAACGTAAAGATGTTGTCTTCTTCTCCAGAGTACGTTCCTCCCACTTCAACTATATTTGTTGAACCGCCAAATCCAGCACCTGCTGCTTTTTTTGCTTCCTTAGCCTGAAGCCCCTTCCAGGTGGAAGTTTTATCAAATGTGTTTAGATAACTCGGCCCGCTAACTTCTCCGCCTTTAAGATTTACGTCTATATTAATTCGTCCTTGCTCACCTTTCGTGTCGCTGGTTAAAAGCAGCCTAAATGGGTTTTCGCCATGTGTTTTTGCAATATAGGCCTCCACCCCAGCGTCAGAGTTGTTGATGGCCTGCTTCAAATCAACTAGTGTATCTTTACCTTCAGCCAGATTGATTGTGACAGGCGTCTCATCTTCATCGTCTCCAACCTGAATCTGGATCTTTCCAGTACCAATCCGGACGTCGTCACGCTCGAATCCTTGCGAAGTTATTTGATGCGACAAGGCCACTGATTCCACTATCATCGTATGCCTCCCCGGCACGGAATCTTTCCGCGCTTGCGGTTCCACAACATCCGGATCACTGGTTTCTACTTTCCGAGCCTCCCAAATTTCATACTTGTTCAGTGCTTCGGTTACACCCTGGAGCTTTTTTAACTCCATTTTTACAGCATCCCAAGCTTCCAGCTCACTTACTTTCTGTTCTTTACGAGTCTCCACAGGCTTGATCCGGCGCTGCTCGATAGCCATAAAGCGATCGATGATCTCCTTTGTATTCAGCTTTGACCCCAAGCCGGTGATCGCATTCGGATTCAGTTCTGCCAAGGCGGTTCCGTTTATTGAAGCATACAGTTCCATCGACTCCGGATGAATCTCCGGGAAAAAGGACAGTTATTTGCCTAGTTGATTTTAGTCAACTAACTGATATGCCATAGATTTCTGTTTTGCTTGTTCAAAGCGAACAGGCAACAAGAAATCATTTCAAAAAACATTCCAATCAGCCGTTTGCATTGAGCAACTGTATAACGGACTGCGGGACCTGATTGGCTTGCGCCAGCATAGCTGTTCCAGAAGCAAGCAATATTTGATTTTTGACCAATGAACTCATCTCTTGTGCCATGTCGGTATCTGCTAACTGAGATTCCGAAGCAGTCAAGTTTTCCTTTGAGACACGCAAGCCGTGTAAATTTGCTTCCAAAGCATTTTTCTGGAATGAACCAAGATTTCCACGCATAGTGGAAACATCATCAATAGCTTGATCAATCAACAGCAAAGCATCTTGAGCTGCATCTGCGTCCAGCACATCAATTTCGGCCAAACTATGAAAATTGCTGTCATTTTCTACTCCATTTGAGAGCTGTTCCGGACTCATGCTGTCAACTGAAATTCGTCTTAGTTGTCCTTGATTCGGGCCAATTTGAAAAGCAAGAGAATTTTGTGATACATGTACAAATCCGTCCACATCTTCACCAACTAAGCTATCATTGTTCTGCTCCAGTTTGAACGTTCCTGATACCCGATTATCAGAACGGTTAGCAATCTCGTAAATTACATCGTCCGTTGTCTCACCGTATTTTACCGTGACTCCCTCTGCTTCTGCGCCGGGTGCTCCAGTAAGAAACTGCCCTTTGCCCATGGCTGCACCTCCTCCGTCAACCTCAGGGTATCCGCCTATTGTGCCTTCCACATCACGTCCCGGAATAGCAAAAACAGCTTCGTTTGCTTGTATATTCTCGCCAAAATAGTTTTCCAAAGTTGAAGAAACAGTGAAATTTGGCTCACTCCCGAATTGACGGTGCCTCATCACAATCACCTCGTCAGCGCTTCCAAGAACATCGCTGATCTCTTCTAGTGCCCCTAGCGTTCTCGCAATTTCTGTCAATGTATCATTCAAGGTATCGAAGTTTTCGAGAAATGGTCCCAAATTGTCCGCAGGACGATAAACAAAAATGTCCAGGTCCATGTTTGCTTCATCTGCCAGTCTCTGCATTTCGAATGCAATCAACTGTTGTATGGCACGTTCAGTCCTTATCTTTGCTTCCGGAGTTCCGTTTCTTATTGCAGAGGTAGCCAATTTTTCGATTGTCTCACGTAAATCATTGTTGTTTTTCAGATCCACAGAAACAGTGCGACCCCCTTCATTTATAACAAAAGAAAAATCATTATTCGGATCTGATGATGAAACATCTTCAAGACTTAACCGGCGTGTAGCAATCATCATCGGACGAGTTGCTACCTGTGTGATATCAACTTTAAATCCGTTTGACGGAGAAGATTTTGCCTCGTCAGATGCAAAAACAAATTCCAGATTGTTTCCAATTGCAACACCAGTAGCTGAATTACTTCCGTCAAGCAAATTTCTTGTTCCAAACTGAGTGTTCTTGGCGATATTTCTCAATGTAGAGATTAAGTTATTAACCTCATTTTGGTCTGCCTGGAGCATTTTTTCGTCATTTGTACCCTCATTAGCAGCATGCACAGCTAGTTGACGTAAATTTATTAAAATGTTACTCACCTCATTTAATGCACCTTCTGTGGTCTGAATCATTGAAATGGATGATTCGGAATTGCGAATTGCCTGTCCGAGCCCTGAAATCTGTGTTTTCATCTGTTCAGAAATCACAAGCGATGCTGGTCCGTCAGCAGCATGATTGATCTTGCGGCCGGAAGACAAGCGCTCCAGGTTTTTCCCCAATTCCTGCTCTGTCTGCTGCAGGTGCCTCAGCGCGTTCAATGCCGCAATATTTGAGTTGACTCGCAATGCCATGATTATTAACTCTTAAGTGTCCTAGTAAAGGTTCTCTTGCCCTCTTATCGGCAGATAGACATATTTCTTTAGCAAATATATTTTTCTGCACCACAATAAATAAACTGGATTTTGTGCAGTCCTTCCCTATATCGGAATCTGAGCAATTTTCTTTAGCATTTGTTTTGAGGTAGTTAAAGCAAAATGCAGATCATTGCAGCCCAATATGCGACACCATACCGGCCTGGGAAGGAACTGAGGCTACAAAGCACGTAGATATCTCTGCCTGGAATACTCAGCGTCTTTTGCCTCAGTGCCTTACTGCCCTATTGTCTTATTGTCAGAAATTGAGTCATTCTGAAATGTTTCAGGATAGAACAATCTTTTCTATAGTAGCCTCTGTTCTAACCCAAATGCAGGTGACGGAGCGCTGGGGAGGATTGATTATGGACAGATGTTATGATTCATGAGGGCTAATTTTGCACACGTGCAGATGTAGTTTATCTCAAAAAATTTGTCGCAGGAGCGTAAAAACTGAACCTTGACGGGACTATTGTTATTTGTAAAGTGAAAGTTAATTACCATTAAAGCTTGTATTCTTGATAAAAATAGGTTCGAATTAACGATTACATTTTTAATAATACTTTTTTTATTTTAAAGACAGATAACAATGAAACGCACTTTCCAGCCGAACAATCGGCGCCGCAAAAAGAAACACGGATTCCGGGCACGCATGGCGACACCTGGAGGCCGCAGAGTTATCAAGCGTCGACGAGCTAAAGGTAGAAAACGCCTTAGTGCATGAGCATGCGGAGAACTTTTCCGAAAGCAGTCAGGCTACATCATAGCCGAACTATTCGGGAAGTGTTTGAGAAGGGTGTTTATCTATCTTTGGGGCCGATTGGTGTCAAATATAAAATGGCGGAAGCAGAGTCAAGCCGTTTTGCAGTCTCTGTTAAGAAGAAGGCCGGGAGTGCTACTTGTCGTAATCGTATCAAACGTTTGTTAAGAGAGGCGATCCGTCAGGAACGATCCCTGTTGAATTACGCATATGACATTTGTTTTTTTGTAGCCAGCCCTCCAAAGCACCCTTTGGACTCATCTTATGTCCTGCGTCAGGTCAGACGATTTTTCAATAACTTAAATAAGGAATCAAGTGAATGATCCGGCAGACACAATGCAAATTCCGGCAGCATCAACAATTTGGACTACCTGCAAGATCTCTCTGGATAATGAAAAGAGTAATATTTACCGTCGTTACATTGTGGGCTTTATTAAGTGGTATAGATCTTGGGTGTCGCCTTTTTTACCTGCTTCCTGCAGGTTTTACCCCACCTGTTCAGCATATGCTCTGGAATCCTATCAAACTCTTGGTTTATGGAGGGGAACATATTTGAGCTTGTGGCGGATCTTGAAATGCAATCCGTTGCATCCGGGAGGAGTTGATCCGGTTCCAGGGAATGTTTTCTCTGAACCTCCGGGTTGTGCGGAACTTTCTGAAAGAAACTAACACTGACAAGCTCGTAATAAGTTGTCATTCCAGCTTTTGCGGGAACAACAAATAAGTGCGGTTTTTTGACCTTTTACTAGTTCATCAACACCAGATTAAAATTTATGGATAAAAACACTTTACTGGCAGTAGTTCTTTCTGGTGCCATCATGGTTGGCTGGTATGCTCTTTTTCCTCCACCGGAGCCGCTTCCGCCTGAAGTAGTAAAGACCGTAGATCAGGAACTAACCGATAGGACAAAAAATTCTATCAGACCAGAATCGAATGAACTAAAAGTTGAAGATTCTATTCTTCCATCAGCTACTCCTTTGTCTTCAATTAAGGAAGTTGACAGCAGTTTGCCTTCCAAGGAAGTAATCATTGAAACAGACAATTACCGTCTTGTTTTAGACACTCGAGGTGGAATTGGGAAAAGTCTGCAGTTAAAGCATTTTAAACATACAAAGCCCCGCCTCACTTTGAGTACCTGGTTTCCATTTCTGACCAGTTTTATTGGTCCCGATTTTCGCGACGAAATCACAGAATCTAACCGTGTACAGATGTTCGGGAATCATTTGGAGGAAGCACCCGCTTTTGCTCATGAGTTTAAAGGTGACACAAAGACTACAGCCATGTTTCGCAATGCAGTATTTGCTAGCAGCGAAGATCATGTTGTACAGGAGGAAGGAGAAGGGAATGTCACACTGACTCTAACTTCACCCATAGTAAACGGGCTCCAGCTGGTCAAGATTTTCGAAGCAAGTCCAGACAACTATATACTGAATTATCGTGTGCAGCTGATCAATCGTTCCAATGAAATCCGCCCTTTGGAGGTACTCTATTTTTTTGGAGAACAGCGGCTTGCAGATAGCGCTGGCGGAATGCAACAAGTTTCTCACGAAGGTCCAGTATTCTTTTTCGATGAAAGTCTTCAAACTGAAAGTACTGAGAACATTGAAAATGAGCTTACTGTAACTCAGATGAAATGGTTAGGTGTGGAAGATCAATATTTTATTGGTGCGGCAGTTCCTATGACTCCGGTGAGGAATGGTTTTTTTCGGGCAGGAGCGTACTTATCTGAACTCCAGCCAAATCAGCAGGGAGAGAGAAAATTGTCTCCGTATTTTGGTGTAGCTCTACCACCGACGAATTTGCAGCCAAGCCTCCTCGTTGAGTCAGATTTTAGAATGTTTTATGGTCCGAAAGAAGATGAAGAGTTAATGAAATTTGGGCACAAACTGGTAATGTCGCATGATATGACCTTGGAAGTACTGGCTGGACCACTGCTGGATTTACTTCGACTGATTTTCGGTTATGTTGGAAACTACGGGGTTGCCATCATCATTTTGACAATTATAGTACGTATAGTTTTGTTCCCTCTGACTTTCAAGGGCATGAAAAGCATGAAGCGAATGCAACAGTTGACTCCAAGAATGAAGAAACTGCAGGAAAAGTACAAGAACAACAAAGAAAAGCTGAACAAAGAAATGATGGAACTGTACCGAAAAAACAAGGTCAATCCGCTTGGTGGTTGCTTGCCGTTGCTGCTCCAGATCCCAGTGTTTTTTGCGCTGTATAGTTCACTTTCAAGTGCCGTGGAATTGCGGCATGCACCTTTTATCTTTTGGATAGGTGACTTGTCACAACCTGATGGCTTGGGAATCACACCTTTGCTGATGGGAGCGTCTATGTACATTCAACAAAAAATGACACCTCAAACGGCGATGATGGACTCCACTCAGGCGAAAATCATGCAAATGCTACCGTTCATTTTTACAATTTTCACTTTTACCTTTCCATCTGGTTTGACATTGTATTGGGTGACAAGCAATATCCTATCGATTGCCCAACAGCAAATTATCAACCGTATCAAAACACCAGAACTGGAGCACTGAAGGTCTGTTTGACGAACTGACTGCAGGTGTCCCCGGTTGTCTCGGGATCAAACAAACTTGATTAGGATCGTTTATTATGCTACATTCCTGCGGGGATATGCATTAAAAAATGAATTGAAATTGAAGATACATAGCAAGGCCCCTATTGTAGCGAAATAATAATCAGTGCTACAAAGAAGTGTAAGCTTTTTCGAGAATTTCTTGATAAGAGATTAGGAAAACATAAAACCTGTTCAGTCGCAAAACAATGGGGTGGTTGTACTGTTATGACCATTGTTTTTATAGTGGTTGGGTTCTTTTTTTACAGCCTCTTTTTTGGATTTTAACAAATACGGCTTGGGATGGGTTATGACAGCTCTAAGCCTTCGTCAAAGGAGTTGTGGACTTAGCATAAAAGACTGACAATGCGGGTGTTCGTGGTTAAGGGGAGCAGCTGAAGGAAGTTGAGAAAATAAAAATTATCTGCTTCTTGCGGAAGACACCTGCCAAGACTTACAGCTTTTGGAAGGTATATAGCCTGTCGAGGACAGGAAATAAATGGGGGCTGTCAGAGCTTTACATGGGGAAGTAAAAACTGGGAATAAAGAGTTTAGGAGCAATGTTAATACTTTTATCAGCATCCAAAAATAGCTGTTTCAACAAAAGTAGTAAAACACTAAATAAAGACTGGACTTCCTAGGCATGCACACGAAACACTCTCGATTCAGGACTATGGATACAATTTTTCGTAGGAAGGGCGAGTAAAAGGTTCATTACCGAATCAATAATCAGACGTATTTTTATGAAGTATCAATTTCCTGAAAAACAGGGGCTTTACGATCCCCAATTTGAGCACGATAACTGTGGCGTGGGATTTGTGGTGCAGATTAAAAACCTTCAATCTCACCAAATAGTGCAGCAAGGACTGCGTTTACTCTGCAATCTGAATCACCGTGGAGCACTTGGCGCAGATCGGGACACAGGTGACGGATCCGGAATTATGATTCAAATTCCCCATCAATTTTTTGTTGAAGAATGTCAAGGTTCCGGATTTTACTTGCCGGAATCCGGAGAGTATGGAATAGCCTCAATTTTTTTTCCGCAGGATCCTTATGCCAGGAGGCATTGCGGGGAGGTGATAGAAAGCCATATTGTTGAAAAAGGGATGGATTTGCTGGGGTGGCGTGATGTTCCGATCGATCTTGGATTCGTGGGTAAACAGGCTCTTGCTGCGATGCCAACTATGCGCCAGTTATTCATGGGGCATCGGAGGTTAGAAAATTATAATCAGGATAGATTTGAAAGGAAATTGTATGTAACCCGAAAAGCCATTCGTTCGTCACTAAAAGATGTTGAGGGTTTCATGATTACCAGCATGTCTTCGCGAACAATTGTGTATAAAGGTATGTTGATTCCACATCAAATGGGAGACTTTTTTCCGGATTTGTCGGATTCCAGATTGACTAGCGCACTGGCTTTAATTCACACCCGTTTCCCAACTAATACCTTTCCCCGTTGGGATTTGGTTCAGCCTTTCCGAAACTTGGCTCACAATGGAGAAATCAACACATTGCGTGGTAATATCAACTGGATGCGGGGCAGGCGCGCGACTTTAGAGTCTCCTTTATATGAAGATATTAGTGAGCTGCAGCCCATTATTATACCAAGAGGCAGCGATTCCGCCTGCATGGACAATGTTTTCGAATTCTTGATTCAATCAGGATATTCTCTTCCTCATGCTATGATGATGATGGTTCCAGAAGCATGGGAGCATAATCCAGAGATGACTCCAGAAAAACAAGCTTTTTATGAATTCCACGAACACTTGATGGAGCCATGGGATGGGCCTGCATCTATCACTTTTTCAAACGGAATTCAAATTGGAGCGACTCTAGATCGCAATGGATTACGCCCTTCTCGTTATGTCGTAACAAGAGATGATTTGGTTATCATGGGGTCAGAAGTAGGGGCAGTTGATGTTGCTCCGGAAAATATAAAATACAAAGGCCGTTTACAGCCTGGAAAGATGTTTCTAGTTGATACCAAAGAGGGACGGATAATAGATGATGCAGAACTGAAATCTAAAATTTGTAGTGCTCAACCTTATTCACAATGGATAAGAGACAATGTCATAGAATTGTCAGATTTGCCAAAACCAACTAAAATTCCGGATACTGATTTCGAATCACTGTTGTTACGGCAGAAGATTTTTGGTTACACAACTGAAGATCTTAACCTATTATTGACACCAATGGTGACAAATGGTACAGAAGCTTCCGGTTCAATGGGTGACGATACACCGCTGGCTGTGTTGTCGGATAGACCTCGGTTGCTTTACGATTATTTCAAACAAATTTTTGCGCAAGTGAGCAATCCTCCAGTTGATGCCATCAGAGAGGAATTGGTGATGTCACTTACTAGCCGGTTGGGACCAGAAAAAAATATTCTTAATCCTGGTCCCAAACACGCCCGAATGCTTAAACTCCTCCATCCAATTCTGAGTAACGAACAACTTGTACAAATTAAAGAACTAGACAAAAAGGATTTCCGATCGACAACTTTAAGAATGCTATTTGAGGCTGAATCAGGTACAGACGGATTTTCCAAAGCGCTCAAACAACTTTGTAATGAAGCGGAAAGTGCAGTGAAATCCGGCTCCGCTATACTTGTTTTAAGTGATCGTGGTGCTGGGAAGGATCAAGCTCCGATTCCAGCCTTATTGGCAGTAGGAGCAGTTCACCATCACCTGATGCTGAAACGAATACGCTATAAAACAGGAATAGTTGTCGAAACTGGAGAAGCAAGGGAAATTGCACATTTTTGTTTACTTGTGAGCTACGGGGCAGGGGCTATAAATCCGTATTTGGCGTTTGAAACTTTTGATCAAATGATTCAACAAAAAGCCTTACCGAAAGAACTGACCTTGGAAAAGGCTAATAAGAATTATTATAAGGCCATTCGTAAGGGAATGTATAAAGTGTTCTCTAAAATGGGTATTTCATCAATTCAAAGCTACCGCGGTGCACAAATATTTGAAGCAATTGGTTTAGATGAAGATCTGGTTCAAAATTATTTTACAAGTACTCCATCCAGAATAAGCGGTATCGGTTTACCGGAAATAGCGCAGGAAACCTTATTGAGGCATGAATCGGCTTTGGTGGAACCTCCGGATACAAGTGTAATACTTTCTGGTGGAGGTTTTTATAATTGGCGAAGACGAGGAGAATTTCACCAAATCAATCCGGTGATGACGAACACTTTGCAGAGAGCTGTTCGTAAAAATAGCTTGGACGCATATGATGAATTCTCACGTCTCGTCAACGATCAAGCTCATCGTTTTTCAACACCAAGGAGTTTAATTGAGTTTGCAGATGGGACTCCAATTTTGCTTGATGAAGTCGAACCAGCTGAGAATATCGTCAAACGTTTTGTCACTGGAGCTATGTCATTTGGATCTATCAGCAAAGAGTCTCATGAAACTCTTGCGATTGCTATGAATCGTATTGGTGCGAGAAGTAACAGTGGAGAAGGTGGTGAAGACTCCGAACGTTTCGAAAAACGAGCCAATGGTGATTGGCCAATTAGCAACATTAAGCAAGTTGCTTCCGGTCGTTTTGGCGTCACAATCCACTATCTGGTCAATTGCACTGAAATCCAAATTAAAATTGCACAGGGCGCAAAGCCAGGAGAAGGAGGACAATTACCCGGGGAAAAAGTCAGTGAAGAAATTGCAAAAGTTCGCAATTCTATTCCCGGAGTGACGCTGATTTCGCCGCCACCGCACCATGATATTTATTCAATTGAAGATTTAGCACAACTGATATTTGATCTGAAAAATGCAAATCCAAAAGCTAATGTCAACGTAAAACTAGTTGCAGAAGCAGGAGTTGGAACCATTGCTGCGGGAGTCGCAAAAGCTCACGCTGACATTATCACCATCGCTGGACATGATGGTGGAACAGGTGCATCTCCACTGACTTCAATAAAACACGCTGGAGTTCCGTGGGAACTGGGGCTTTCCGAGGCTCAGCAAACATTGATGCTGAATCATATGCGTGGACGGGTACGTTTGCAAATTGATGGACAACTTAAAACTGGACGGGACGTGGCGGTTGCTGCTTTGTTGGGTGCGGAAGAGTATGGTTTTGCGACAATTCCATTGATTGCAATTGGCTGCATTATGATGCGCAAATGTCACCTCAATACCTGTCCGGTTGGTATTGCCACTCAGAATCCGGAATTGCGCAAAAAGTTTACTGGACAGCCGGAACACGTCATCAACTATTTCTTTTTTGTTGCAGAAGAACTCCGAAAATTGATGGCCGAGCTGGGTTTTCGAAGAGTCGATGAAATGGTTGGACGTACCGACATGTTGAAGCAACGCACGAACATAAAACATTGGAAAGCTGAGAAAGTGAATTTATCGACAATACTGCATCAGATTCCATTAGGAAAGGGTGATACTCGTTTTTGTACCCAGAAACAAGATCACGGACTGGACAAACAACTAGATCATAAGATAATTAAGGAATCTAAAATTGCTCTACAATACGAAAAGGCTGTTAATTTTTCGTTGCCGATCTTCAATGTTAACCGTTCGGTTGGGACTATGTTAAGTAGTGAAATTGCCAAGAAATACGGAGCAAAAGCGTTGAAGGATAACACTATTCATTGCAAGTTTCTAGGATCTGCTGGACAGAGTTTCGGTGCGTTTTTGGCTCACGGAGTTACTCTCGAGCTCGAGGGGGATGCCAACGATTATACTGGAAAAGGTTTGAGCGGAGGGCGATTGATTATTTATCCTCCCAAAAAATCAACGTTCAATGCTGATGAAAATATTCTGATTGGTAATACTGTTCTTTATGGCGCCACCGGAGGTGAAGTGTTTTTCTGCGGCATAGCCGGGGAACGGTTTGCTGTCCGAAACAGTGGGGCAACAGCGGTGGTCGAGGGTGTTGGTGACCACGGTTGTGAATATATGACAGGCGGAAATGTAATTGTCCTTGGAGAAACTGGGAAAAACTTTGCTGCTGGCATGAGCGGGGGAATTTCTTATGTTTTGGACGAAAATCAGAAGTTTGAGTCTAATTGTAATTCCGAAATGGTTACCCTGGAAAATGTTAGTGATACTGAAGAAAAGTTATGGCTTCGGAAGTGGATCGAACGTCATTTGGAATACACAGGAAGTGTGCGGGCTACACAATTATTGGGAAAATGGGATGAAGTGTTGCTGCAGTTTGTAAAAGTGATGCCAATTGAATACCGTGCCGTATTGGAATCATTGAAGAACAAAGCGGCCTGAGAAAAATTACACTCTCTGAAAATTTAACGCAAATGGGAAAAAATACTGGTTTTTTAGAATTTGAAAAAGAGAGTCCACCACTGCGTCCAGTGAAGGAAAGGGTACGTGATTTTCAGGAATATGATACTTTTTTTGCTGAAGAAGAAATGCAGCGTCAGGCTTCCCGTTGCATGGATTGCGGAGTTCCGTTTTGCCACATGGGTTGCCCATTGGGCAACATGATTCCAGACTGGAACGACCTTGTCTATCGCGGACACTGGAAAGAGGCGCTTGCCGCTTTGCACAGCACCAACAATTTTCCAGAGTTCACTGGCCGTATTTGTCCAGCTCCTTGTGAGGACACCTGTGTGTTGAATGAACATTACACTCTGGATGCTGATGAAAAACTAAAGAAAGTGAATGCTGTGACAATTGAAGAAATTGAAAAACACATCGCTGAACGAGGTTGGTCAGAGGGTTGGATCAAACCTCAGCCTCCGGAGGAACGTACAAACAAGCTTATAGCTGTTGTTGGTTCAGGACCAGCTGGACTGGCAGCAGCACAGCAGTTGCGGAGAGCGGGTCATATTGTGACTGTTTTTGAAAAGGATGACAGAATTGGTGGATTGCTGGTTTACGGAATTCCAGATTTTAAACTAGAAAAAAATATCGTCTCTCGGCGCGTCGAACAACTTAGAGCCGAGGGAGTTAAGTTCCAGACGGGTGTCCATGTTGGAGTGGATTTCTCAGTAAAAGAACTCCGGAAGGGCTTTGATGCAATATTGTTGGCAACCGGAGCACAACATGCGCGAAAACTTCTAGTTGAAGGAAGTGATTTAGAGGGTGTCCATTACGCTATGAATTATCTTCCCCAGCGTAATCGAGATGTTGCTGGAGACTTCATTCCGGAAGAGGAAAAAATTGAATGTGAGAGCAAATCAGTGGTAATTCTCGGAGGCGGATTTACTGCAGCGGATTGTTTAGGTAACCTTAATAGGCAAGGAGCGGATCCAGAGATTCACCAGTTTGAGCTGATTGACATGGAGCCTCGCCCAACCCCTGTGCATGAAGAAGCTGATCCTGATTGCAGAGCCAATATTTTGACTGAAAGCATCACTGACAATGGTAAGGGACGAGTAAAATCTTTGCAGGCAGTAAGTGTAGAATGGAAACTGGAAGCTGGACGCATGAAGATGCAGCGTGTTCCAGGTTCAGAGTTCACAGTGTCTACGGATTTGGTGTTTCTGGCAATGGGTTTTTTAGGGCCAAACTTGGATGGATTACTGGAAGAACTGGGAGTTAGATTGAATGTTTTTGGAGGAGATGAGTCTCGTTCAGCTGAGGAAGTGAAAAAAATGCTAAGAAACGCGCAACCGATGTTCACCATTTATTCAGATGAAAACTTTATGACCAGCGAAGACGGAGTTTTCGTAGCGGGTGACGCAAATCGTGGTGCTTCGATCGTAGTTTGGGCAATATGGGAAGGACGTGAGTCTGCGCGCTGTATAGACAGATATTTAATGGGAACTACGCAGCTTCCAACTACACCTCAGGCTGAAGAGCTGGTTTAACAATTGTTCAAACTAAATTTTTGTGAGTAAAAATAAACTCATTTTTTGGTCCGCATTCGTTGGTTTTGTTGGTTTGACGGTTTCAGCGCTATGGAACGAATTAAGTCGCAATGCTACTAAATTAGAGTATAGCATCAGCGGAGTCATTCTTTCAGCTAACGGAGTTGGTGGAGGAATTATAAAAACAGACAATGCTCATGTTTTGCTTTTTGATCCGAAAACGCTTGAACTGGTAGCTTCACAAATTATCAACCCTTTTTTACCTCCATTAACATTCAGTGTTGGACAAGCTGACACCAGTCGCCCGCTCAGAGGAGCTTATCGACTGCTTGTACTCACAGACAAAGACGGGAATCCAAATCGTTCTTCACCTGGAGAAGTCATCGGGCAGCTTACACCTTCAATTCCTTTGGGAACAGAGAGGGTTGAGTATTATATGGATCGTCCTTTTATAAGGCTTCCCGCAGAACTATTGGCTTTTTCAACAGACTCTCCTAAGACCAGCATCCGCGGAATCATCACCGTACACCCAAAGTTCTTGGACCAAGTGGACTCAGAAGATCGGCTAGTGATCATGCTGTTTGATCCTAAAAAGGGACGCCCTGTGGCCATCAAAATGTTGGAAAAATTTAATTTTCCTCAAAAATTCAGCATTGGTCAATCAAACGCGATGGGAGGTCAAACTCTGAGTGGAAAATATTCCCTCCGAATTCTTACTGATAAAAATAATCAGCCATTTCAGTCTGTTCCAGGAGAAATAATTGGCAGATCCCAAGACTTGATTTCTTTGGGAGTAAACAATTTGGAATTTGTATTGGATCAGCTATATTTGCGTTAATCTGTCTGCAGTAAAGTGGGATTGTTTCTACAGTGTTTCAAACAGCGCGGCAGGACTTGCCGGGATTTGTTGTCCAAATCAAAACATTACTTCTGGCCTGGCAATATTGAGGGCTTGATCAATATTTTCACGAAAACATGCACGATTTGGGAAACCTCCCGGCTGCAGGTAGTTTTCCGGAGGGATACTCTGTTCGAGCTCACGATTCTTTTTTGTGACTGTCATTTTTTCACCTGTGCGTCCGAGCCCGCTCATTTTGAAACGATAGTGTGCCTCGAGCTGCTCGTCACGAATCCGGAGGAAACAATACACATAGTCCATGTTGGGAAATTCCCGTGATTCCGGTGGAATAAGCTTGATCTCAGTCCATTCTGATTTGCGTTTTTGATATTTTTCCAGAAACCGAAATTGAGTCGTGAAAGTTTGCAGAAAATTTTGCAGGATCGGATGCAGGTTAATCTGCAAATTAAGCCGTCCACCTTTAGTTAGTGCTTCCTCTCCGCCAAAAAGCAAATACAGTCCACCCTGTTTGTCTGTAATTGGAGAGTCTGTAGGCAAAATAAAACTCCATTCGAAAGTCTGCTCACCAGCGGCCTGCAAGCTAATTTCTTGAGTTGCTACTTGTTTTCCCACCACTTCCCATGGGACTTCTGCAGCTTCTTTGATCTCTTTCTTCAGACCGTGTGCAAGGATTATCTGAGGTGTTTTTACAGAGACAGCTTCACTGCTCATGTTCCTCACGCGAAGTAGACCTTTTACCACTTCGCCCTGTTCCCATGACTCCCCCTCAACTTCAATTTGGTACTCCAGAGGTTGTTGAAAAAATGCGCTTCTCATGCAGTGCCTTTTTTTACCATTTTGAATGCCTGGAAATTATGAAAAAATTAATGGGTAGGCAGGGTTTATTTAAGCTGATATTATCCAAATTTAATATTCCCACTAATGCCTCTAAATGAACTAAGTAGCCGTGTTTCACGATTTTTTTATCCTAACTGGAATCGTTCCTGTAAGACAGCTACGATTTCTTGATGAATAACTTCAATATCCTGTTCTCCGTTGAGACAGACATAACGTTCAGTTTCAGCTGCGGCCAAAACCTGAAATCCTTGCGCGGTTTTCTTGAAAAAATTTAATGATTCCAAGTCCAGACGATCTTTTTCTGCGTACTCCTCACGTTGCTCAAGACGCAGAGGAACGGTTTCCGGAGAAATATTCAGGAGAATAGTTAAGTCCGGATCATAGGGTTTTATGCAGTGTGCAACAACGGATTCAATACTGTTTAGATTCAATCCCCTGCCATAGCCCTGGTAGGCTACAGTTGAGTCATGAAAGCGGTCGCATAGAACAATTTTTCCAGTTGCTTTTGCAGGAATAATTGTTTCTTGAATGTGCTGTATTCTATCTGACAAATAGAGCAGCAATTCACTTTCCGGCTGCAGCTCTTCGTGTTCCGGATCGAGCAGGATACTCCGGATTTGCCGGCCAATTTTTGTGCCTCCGGGCTGCCGTGTTTTGAGGACGTCATAACCTTGCTCGGTCAGCCAGTCTTTTGCCTTTTCTAACTGGGTAGTCTTTCCGCAGCCGTCAAGTCCCTCAAAAGTGATAAGTCTTCCGGAATGCATGGAATTGGGACGTAAAAATTGTGAGGAAGGTGTTATTTCTTTTTATCGTAAATTGTATAAACTTTGTCTTTGATTTCAGCATGTGATTTTTGTGCGGATCGAATCACATTGTTGCATGCTTGCTTGAATTCATTAACTTCTTCCGGGCTACTGTGAGTTTTCTCAAATTCTTTGAAACTGGCATAAAGTATTTCCACATCTTTTTTGAGATTTTTCTTTATCACAATTGCTTTGGGTAATTTAGTTTTTAAATCATCTTTGGAGCTGCTGCTGAGGACTTCTGCTCCCAGTATTTTCAGTGAATCTCCTTTAGAAGAGACGGAGTGGTATTTCTGCTGGGTCTCTTCTGGAGCCTTTTTAATGCTTTCCAGAGAAGCATCTGGTGCCTTTCCGAATTTTCCAGCCTCTTCTTTTTCTCCAGTTTCTTCTGTTTCGGCCACGGCTTCCCTCAAATTTGATTGTAATAATCACGCTATTCTTCATGAAAGCAAACATTGTTCCGCTAACGAATGCTTGAGTTGTTCTTTCAATTACTGTAAATTAACAGGCAATTCGATTTTTTGAAACTATAAGTTTTTTTGAAAAGAGACTCTTGTTTGAAATGGCCCACTTATTATGCTCAAAGTAAATAAAAAAGCCAAACCAGAAAAAATTCTATTAGGAGAAGAAGTATATATTCTTTGGCAGGACGGCCATGAAAGTCATATAAGTTTTTTTGATCTACGAAACGCATGTCCATGCGCTAGTTGTGTTGATGAACTCAGTGGTGAGAAGACTTTGGATCCTGAAAATATCCCCAAAGATATCCGACCTCTGAAAAGTGAATATGTTGGCAACTATGCTCTTCGTGTTTACTGGAGTGATAACCATGATACGGGAATTTTTCATTATAAAATGCTCCACGATTATGCAAAATCTCAATAGCTTTTGCAAAGGACGGATAGAGCTAAATAAAATAACGGGAGAAACATGATACAAATTGAGGGTGATTTACTGGCCACAGAACTGAAAATAGCCTTCGTGGTGGCAAGATTTAATGAATTTGTCTGTGAACGTTTACTGGAAGGTGCCCTGGATTCTTTTGCGCGTCACGGCGGAAGTCAGGACAAAGCAACTGTATTACGTGTGCCAGGAGCATTTGAACTTCCTTTAGCAGCAAAAAAATTAGCAGCGAGCGGAAAATTTGATGCTGTTGTTTGTCTGGGCGCTGTAATTCGCGGAGAGACGTCGCATTACGATTATGTATGTGCAAATGCCTCTAGTGGAATTGCTTCCGCCTCGTTGGAAACCGGTATTCCGGTTAGTTTTGGTCTCCTCACGACGGACACCATTGAACAAGCCATTGAGCGTTCTGGTTCTAAGGCTGGTAACCAGGGTCGTGATGCAACTGATTGCGCAATCGAAATGGCACGTCTATTAAAACAAATATCGGAGGCATAGTAACTGCATCAGTGAGCGGTATGCTGGAATAATATTTTTCAGGCAACGGTTTTTTGGAAACCTTGTCGAATATTCCGGTTAAAATAGGAACCGCAAGGAGGAAGATGAATTCTTCGCTTAAGCATATAGTTTTGCAGTTGGAAGATTTGACTCAGCAAGACGTTTCAATTGGTCTGGGACTGGACCTATTGGAGGCATCGGCAAAGACTCGCAAGGACGTGATCATGATCAACGTAATGCGAGATTCCTTAAACGAAATACTAATAGAGGAGCGCCAGTGCCAAGCTATGTAAAGCCATGGGTGAGATTCTTTCTCACCCTAAGCTGACTTCTCAAAAACCACAGCTAAGTTTTTTCTCCCTGATTTTCCGATTGCTTCGGAATTGGCTTCCTGCCAACTGTTTTACTCTCCTGATTTTACCTATCCTCTGATTGCAACAAACGAATTCATGTTTGATGTAATTGCCTTTGATGCCGATGATACCCTTTGGCACAATGAGTCTATTTTCACTATGACCCAAGTAAAGTTTCGTGAAATGCTCTCATCCCATGGACCTGAAGTAGTTGATCAAACTTTATCTTCGACTCAAATAAAAAATCTCCGACATTTTGGTTATGGGATCAAAGGCTTCATTCTATCCATGATTGAAACTTCCATTGAGCTGACGGACGGCGACATAAGTGGCAGTGAAATTCAGCAGGTGCTGGATTTTGGCCGGGAAATGTTAGTTGCCCCCATTGAGTTGTTGCCGCATGTCCGCGAAGTTGTTGAAGAACTTTCTCAAAGTTATAGTTTGTGGTTGATCACCAAGGGGGATTTGATTGATCAGGAAACAAAAATTGCTCGTTCCGGATTAGCAGACAATTTTTCAAATGTAGAGATTGTTAGTAATAAAACTGCTGGGACATATGCCAAAATATTAACTCAACACAAAGTTGATCCTTTGCGCTTTATGATGATTGGAAATTCAATGCGCTCAGACATTGTACCTGTTGTCCAAATTGGCGGGCACGCGGTCCACATCCCTTACACTACTACCTGGGAGCACGAACAGGATCACCCGCATGTGGATTCAGATCACTATTCGGACTTGGATCACATCGGTTTGTTGCCGAAACTGATCAGGGAAAAAGGATGAAGATACCATTGCTTGAGGGGCGCAAAGTTGCGCTGGTTCATGATTGGCTGAATGGAATGCGAGGTGGTGAAAAGTGTTTGGAGGTACTTTGTGAGTTGTTTCCTGAGGCAGATCTTTATACTTTAATTCATGAGAAAGGTTCGCTGTCAGCAAAAATTGAGTCAATGTCTATCAGGACATCATTTGTCCAGAGCATGCCTTTCGGGTTAAAAAAATATCGTCATTATCTTCCACTGTTTCCATTTGCCATAGAGCAGTTTGATTTCAGTGGTTATGATCTAATTGTCAGTTCTAGTCATTGTGTAGCTAAAGGTGTGAGACATGATGACTCTGTCTTTCATATTTCATACGTACACGCTCCGATGCGTTACGTGTGGGATCAGTTTGATACATATTTTAGGCAGCCACGAACTTCATGGCCAGTTAGAATTGGTGCAGAATTAATGCGTCCGTATTTGCAGCGTTGGGATCGTAATACGGCGAAACGAGTCGACACTTTTCTTTGTAACAGTCACCACATTCGCAGAAAAATACTTGATTATTACAACCGTGAGTCACAAGTTGTTTACCCACCAGTTGAACTTTCACACTTTAGACCTGGAGGAGCAAAAGAGAATTTTTATCTGGTGGTTGGAGCTTTTGCACCAAATAAAAGTGTGGATTTGGCAGTGGAAGCCTTCAATCGGCTCAAGTTGCCCCTTAAAATAGTAGGCAGCGGTCAGGATGAAGAATATTGCAGGTCCATTGCTGGAGACAGTATTGAATTTCTGGGTGCTCTTTCGAGTGAAAAACTGTTAGAATTATACCAGCAGGCACGTGCTTTAGTGTTTCCGGGAGAGGATGATTTTGGCATCACTGCACTGGAGGCGCAGTCGTGCAATACTCCAGTTATTGCTTTTGCTTCTGGTGGTGCAATGGAAACCGTAACTGAGCAGACGGGACTGTTTTTCGCTGAACAAAAAGTGGAGGTACTTTGCGAGGCTGTAGAGAAAATGGAGCGAACCTGGAAGAATTATGTCTCAGAAGCATTTCGAAAGCAAACTAGCCGCTTTGGGCGGGAACAATTCAAAAAACAAATGGCTCATGCCATAGAATACGGATACAGACAATGGAAGTGCGACATTTGAAGAAGTATTTAAATATTTTCTTTAGTACATCGATCTTTTTGATCGTGCTTTTTTCTGGGGGAAGATTAGAGATTTCTCCAGCTCATGCTTTTTTTGAAAATCAGGTCAGGTATGCCTTTGAGCATCGTTGGCTACCAATGTTGAGTGATTCTGCTTCGGAAAAAAGATTTCAAGCTATGCAGGCTTTTTTAGCATTCCCAGAATGGGGTCTGCCAGTGTTAAGAAAGTCCATAATCAGTCCGGAATCTGACGGCTACCCCTGGCAAATTGCAATGTTGATCGGAATGCTTGGTGACTCGTCTGATGCACCGCCTTTGCTGGAAATATGGCGGGAATTAAAGAACAGAGAACGTTCAGAAGTTTGGCTGGGTGCAGTGCAGCGTTTATACTGGAAAAATTACCTCCCTAGCGAGATTTCTCCAAAACTGACAAGTCTTTCAGTAAATTTTTTAAAAACATCGGCAGAAGGCGAGAAAGATATAAAGACAGCTAGTTTGCAGTATCGAATCGACAATCCTTCTCCTGTGCCACGTTTCATTCGTGTGGGTGCGCATTTTTGGAGAACTCGCACTCAAGAAAATCTCTCTGACAAATATTATTGGATTCCAACCGGCGGGAGAATTGAGTCGAGTATGCAAGTTCGTATCTTTCCTGTTGCACATTCCAGCAGTATGCGCTTAGATTTCCGAGTCTGGGAAGTTGGTGTTTCCGAACCACTACTTCACCAGAGGGGTAGAATACCTTCCCCAAGATAATGCTCCTTCTCTTTTAATTTCTGCTGATCTGATTTTCACTGTTGTTCATAATCTGGCAAAATTATTCTGTTTTTATTAAATTTAACTTGAAATAGTACTAAGTGAGTACTATATTAAGTAAACTTGTACAAAAGAAGACAATGCTGAGAATATCAAAAAAGACTGACTATGCAATTATTTTGCTGACTCATTTGGGAGAATCTGTAGATAATGTGAGTGCGCAGAAAGTGGCAAAGCACTATAAATTGCCTTATCCCATGGTGGCTAATATACTTAAACAATTGGTTTCTTCCGGATTGATTAAGTCAAATCGTGGACAGCACGGGGGCTATGTGTTAGCCAGATCAGCACATGAAATTAAATTATCTGAGATTATCGAAGTGACTGATAGTCCTTTCAGTTTGGTAGAATGTGCTCATGATGAGGATTTATGTAAAGTTTATCAGTGTTGTCCCACTCACCGCCCCCTAGTTGCTTTACATCAAAAAATTCAGAAGTTTTTTGAAGATACAACTTTAGCCGCTATAATTGCTGACGCACAATTTCATAACATGTTAATAGAGGATTCTTCGTATGAAACTGCCAATTTATCTTGATTACAATGCCACCACTCCTGTTGATCCGAAAGTGGTAGAGGCTATGATGCCATTTTTTACTGAATCATTTGGGAATGCCGCCAGTCGTAATCATTCATTTGGTTGGCAAGTTGAACAAGTGGTGGAAGATGCCCGTAAATCCATTGGAAGTGCCATTGGTGCTGGCGGTAAGGAAATTGTTTTTACCAGTGGTGCCACCGAATCTGACAACCTCGCTATTTTGGGAGTCGCCGAATTTTACCAACAAAAAGGCAAACATATCATAACAAGCCCGATTGAACACAAGGCAGTGATTGATCCGTTTCACGCTTTGGAGCAACGAGGGTACGAAATAACCTTTCTTGATGTGGATAAACATGGCTGCATTGATCTCAAACAATTGGAAGATCATATCCGAGAGGATACGATTTTGGTTTCGCTAATGGCTGGAAATAACGAAATTGGCACACTCAATCCACTCAAAGAAATTGGCGAAATCACTCGTGAAAAGGGAGTGCTTTTTCATACAGATGCAACGCAAGGTGTAGGGAAAATCCCGATTGATGTGGAGGAAATGAAGATCGATCTTCTTTCAATGTCTGCGCATAAGATTTATGGTCCAAAAGGTATTGGAGCATTGTACGTGCGGCGCAAAAAACCACGTGTACGCTTATCACCAATCATGTTTGGTGGAGGTCATGAACGGGGTATGCGTTCCGGGACTCTTAATGTAACAGGAATTGTGGGATTCGCCAAGTCTTTGGAGCTTGCTCTAGATGAAATGGCTTCAGAAGCAGAACGTTTGACAGGATTGCGCCAAAGACTTTACGAGCGTTTAAGTTCTGAATTGGATTATATTTTTCTGAATGGTCACCCAACTGATCGTTTGCCGAACAATCTTAACTTGAGTTTTGGTTATGTGGAAGGTGAAAGTTTGATGATGGGAGTGAGCGAACTCGCAGTTTCTTCCGGATCAGCCTGTACTTCTGCCAGTTTGGAACCATCTTATGTTTTGCGTGCTTTGGGAGTTGGTGACGATTTGGCTCATTCATCCATCCGTTTTGGTATGGGACGCTTCACTACAGTTGAAGAAGTCGATTATGCCGCAGAGCAAATGGTAATTGCAGTCAAACGACTTAGGGAAATGTCACCACTATATGAAATGGTGAAAGAAGGTGTTGATTTGTCAACTGTACAATGGTCATCCCATTGAGCTTGAGATTGTTTTTATTTTAAATAAGGAAAAATATGGCTTATAGCGAAAAA
>JAKUUI010000029.1 GCA_022448485.1 SAR324 cluster bacterium | reverse complement strand
ATTAGATAAAACTTTACCCGCTTGAATACGATCCAATAAGCTTTTGAGTGATGTTGTGGGATAATAAAAAATATAGGCGTGGCGGAGGGAGAGGGATTCGAACCCTCGGTACACTTTCGCGTACGGCACATTAGCAATGTACTGGTTTAAGCCACTCACCCACCCCTCCGAAAAGCTTTTAAGGAGAAGTCAAACTGAGCTTCCCTTCAAATGCCCGGGCTGCATGAAGTTTCTTATCTTTACAGATCACTTCCTTTTTAGTTAATTAGTGAAAATTTGGCAAGTTTTTCTTGATTTAAATTATTATTTGATCAAGTTAAGAAGTATACGTGGTCAGAGAAGGCCAAAAGATCAGAGCAATTAAAAAGTTGACTTGCTGATACTCTGTTTTTTCTGGTATTCTCGTCTTGTGCAGTCAAGCTTCTGTAGTAAAAAGTAAGAGAGAATTTTCGTGAGGAGGAAGAAAGTGGATAAAGATAAATTACGTCAAAGCGTTCAGATGCTGCTAGAAGCTTTGGGAGTGGATTTGGAGAATCATCATTTCCGAAAAACTCCCGAAAGGGTAGCGAATGCATGGATAGAAGAATTATGTTCCGGACTTGGTGAAAAGAAATTTTCAATAACCACATTTCCTGTAAGTGTGGATTATGAACCAAGCATGGTGGTGCTTCAGCACATTCCAGTGAGGTCGGTCTGTTCTCATCATTTGCTGCCGTTTGTTGGAGAAGCAACTGTAGCCTATATTCCGGACGAAAGACTTTGCGGTGTTTCAAAACTTTCAAGAATTGTTGACTATTTTTCGAGGCGTCCGCAAGTGCAGGAAGAACTGACTAGTGATATTGCCAACTTTCTGTGTGAACAACTCTCTCCCCAAGGGGCCGGGGTCATTGTCAAAGCAACGCATATGTGCATGGCAATGCGTGGAGTTAGTCATGATGGAGTTATGACAACCAGTTCCCTTAAGGGTTCATTTCTTAGCGAAGCAACAGTGCGGGCTGAATTTATGGCATTGGCAAATACTTTGAGCTTAAATAAATTGTAAAATCAAAACTCAAAATTCGAACCACAATAAAACCAAACGACAAAAAATTCAATTTACTTTGTTTGATATTCTATGAAAAATATGAGTGGATGGTGGCTCAAGGTAATCAGGCAATCTTGATTATTGAGTCAAGTTGATGCAGTTTGTCATAATAGTTCAGAACTTTTTGCCGTGAACTTTGTGCTAATGCAATTGCTTCTTCACGTAGATAAGCGTCATCAGGCTTCCAATTTCGGGTACGTAGACGATAAGGACGTAAACCTGAATCTATGTCCCCTGTTTTACAGAACAACTCATCAACGGATGGCCGTTGGACCCAAGAATCTCCCAGATTTTGTTCCAGTGCATAGTACCAGCGGGAAAAGTTTTCCAGGCGCTCATCTTCAAAATATCCGATTGGATTCAGTGTTTCCACAAACTTCCTGAGTGCCGGATTTTGTTGAAAACGGTCATAATCCACCACGTAGAGACTTTCAGAAAGAAACAGAGGTTCACCGTGCAGGAGCAAATCTTTTGATTTAAGTGTGTTTCCGGATTGTACGATTTCCAGTCCAACACTACCTTTTTCTCCGTTCATCACAGCATCTTCCACGTCTTCCACAGGCTCCACCCGGAGTTGCGGATATGCGGCCATCACAATGCCGCTGTAACGTCCTTTTACAAACACATGACGACCATGCCTGGAAAGTGTCTCAAAATCAATTGGACTGCGGCGGCTTAAGCCTTTTTTTGATATAAGGAAAAAACCGACCATGTCCTGTACTTCATCGCCGATCAATTTGTTGTAACTGGTGAGCATCGCTGATCCTGCTACACGAATACTTGTGGGTTTTTCTAATTGGTAATTGTACATTCCCCATTTTGTCACATGTGTAGGATCACCCAAATAATGTTGGGTCATTGAAAGCAGTTCATCGAGTCCAACAACTGTGAAATCCACCTCGTCTAATTTGATCAGTGACGAACCATTATGCGGTTCCTCGCCTTCTACACGGATTTTAGTTTTTCCTATTTGCCACTCATAACCAAGAAATCCCAAACGATAAGGGCGTAGTTTTCTTTTTCGATCCACCGAAATAGAAAAACAGGGAGGCGCTTTCCCGGATATTTCCTGTAAAAAACTTAGAGCCTCTTTCAAGTCCGGGGTACTCCTGTGTTTGCTTTCAGATAATACTTTTAATATTTGGTCAATTTCTTCGGTGTTCACGTCCAAACTTTTGAGCTTACGCAGAAAATTATCCAGAGTACGTCCAGTACGGGGAACAGCACAAGTTACGTCAAATGAAGGTTTGTAATCTGCTGAAGAGGTCAAGTTTTAATCTCCTTGTTTTTAATTATTTGTGTTTGTATTGGGAATTGGGGGAATCTCATAGTAGAGTTTTTCTTCACAATTCCTCCCATATCTCGATTGTTGGGAACTCTATCCATAGCTACAAGTTAATACTGAGACAAAATAAACGCAAGCTAGGACAGATGACTTCACTATAATAGGTAGATACCGTGCACTTGCTTGTGGGCATCGGCAGTATTGGACTCGACGTGGTGCTATTCTTCATGGATTCGGGGGCGTACTCTTCTTTGGTGCTCGAGGTTGGTCCACCGACTACTTGCAAGGTGAGTGATTCTCACCTACATCACCATGGTCAGCGTCCCAATCGCGAGCCTGCTCATCCCTGGATTGTCAAAAAGTAATTAAGACATTTTCTGGCATCGCATCGGCGGGATTGTTCATGGCCGGATTGGGATTCAGCCTTGCTACCCTGCTGGCACACGCCAGCCGGAAGCTCTACGTTGAAGAAGATTCGCGTATTGGTTTCAAGCGCTTTTTTCAAGACGCAGCAAATTCATAAATAGATGACGAAAAAACAAATTTGGAGAAAAATCACATTTTAGCGAATTTTCGCTTGTTTTTTGTATTTCGTTATTTTAAAGTGGTAGTTCCGTGTTTACCGAGTGTAATGGGAGTGTTCATTCGGTGAGTTAGAAGTGGGTTCGGAATCTTCTTTTTATGATCATCGAGAGGTAATATGTCTGATCAAAACCAAATTAATAAGCTCAACAAAGAATGGGCACAAAATCTACGCTGGCAAGGGATCGAGCGACCCTATGGCGCAGAGGAAGTAAGAAAGCTGCAGGGTTCTCTGCAGATAGAGCACACACTGGCCCGTGTGGGCGCAAATCGTCTGTGGAAATTGATGCAGGAAAACCCGTATGTTAATACATTGGGTGCATTAACCGGGAACCAGGCTGTGCAGCAGGTTCAGGCTGGACTGAAGGCGATTTATCTCAGTGGCTGGCAAGTAGCAGGAGACTCAAACACTGCCGGAGAAATGTATCCTGATCAGAGTTTATATCCTGTTGACAGCGTTCCCACTGTGGTGCGAAGGATAAACAACGCACTCACCAGAGCGGATCAGATCGATTGCAGCGAAGGGAGGAACGATGTATACTGGTATGCACCAATTGTTGCTGACGCAGAAGCAGGATTTGGAGGTGTTCTAAATGCCTATGAATTAATGAAGCATATGATTGAAGCCGGCGCTTCAGGAGTTCATTTTGAAGATCAACTGGCTTCAGAAAAAAAATGCGGACACATGGGAGGAAAGGTACTTGTTCCAACTTCTGAATTTATCCGTAAACTGACTGCTGCCAGGTTGGCTGCAGACGTTATGGAAGTTCCAACGGTGCTGATGGCCAGAACAGATGCCAACAGCGCAAAACTTCTGACTAGCGATGTTGATCCGAGAGATCATGAATTCATCTTATCCAAGGAACGAACTGCCGAAGGGTTTTTCCGCATCAAAGGAGGTCTTGAATGCGCGATTGCACGTGGTCTCGCCTATGCACCCTACTGTGATCTTTTATGGTGCGAAACATCAACTCCTGACTTAGGTGAAGCACACGAGTTTGCTGAAGCAATCCATGAAAAATACCCTGACAAAATGCTGTCTTACAACTGTTCTCCCTCTTTCAACTGGAGTATGCATCTTGATGAATTGACGATTGAGAAATTTCAGGAAAAAATCGGAGAAATGGGTTACAAGTTCCAATTTGTGACACTCGCGGGATTTCATGCACTGAACACAAGTATGTTTGAACTGGCCAAAGGCTACAGTACGCGGGGGATGGGGGCTTATTCAGAACTTCAGAAACATGAATTTGAACTGCATGAAACACAAGGTTTCAAAGCAGTGAAGCATCAAAGTTTTGTGGGCACCAGTTATTTTGATGCCGTGCAGAACACAGTAGCTGGAGGAGAGTCCTCAACTGCTGCACTTAAGGAATCGACTGAGACAGAGCAATTCAATCGACGTGCTGCCTGATTAACAGTACTGCGAGTTTGGAAGACAATACTGACGGATGGTTTTGCGGCGTAAGCCTGTGCGGTATCGGTAGACAACCACACCTACGATTCCGACGATTAATGGTACGAACAACATATTCAACAGGAGTAATCCCTGACCAAGTTTCTCGATGGCCTGTCGTAAAATATTCCGGACTTCTCTTAACTTGCGGCGTGCCTACAGTTCCTCTTACCGAAACTGTTGGACTTCAACTTGAACTTCAAGGGGCAAAATAACTTCTTTCTGCCCCTGATCGCCGGCAAAGTATTTTCCATTTAAAATCAGCTAGCTTCGGTTGATTTATAACCTGTGAGCCATCTGATAACCATAGATTAATGAGGGGCCTATGAAATCCATCACGATTGGCGGAAAGATGCATCCGGGTTTTGACAAAATACTGACGGAGGAAGCTCAAAAATTTTTGGTCAAGTTGCACCAAAGATTCAATGGAACTCGTAAATCTCTTCTGCGACGACGCACAGAAATTCATAAAAAAATCCTTTCCGGGGAAAATCCCACCTTTTTGAAAGAAACTGAATCTGTCAGAAAAGGGAACTGGCAAGTGGATCCAATTCCGGAGGATTTGCAGGATCGCCGCTGTGAAATTACAGGACCCGCTGAAGCAAAGATGATGATTAACGCGCTCAATTCTGGAGCAACAGTCTTCATGGCAGATTTGGAAGACTCAATTACGCCAAACTGGTTCAATCAGATCCAAGGACAGGCCAACCTATCAGATACCTACGAACGCACACTTGAATTTACCAGTCCGGAAGGCAAGGAATATCGTCTCAATGAAGGAAAACTAGCCACACTGATCGTACGCCCTCGTGGCTGGCATTTGGAAGAAAAGCATATCTTGATTGATGGGGAAATTGCTTCAGGCTCTTTAGTGGATGCCGGACTGTATTTGTTCCATAACACTAAACTGACATTGAGCAAAGGAACTGGACCGTATTTTTATTTGCCAAAATTGGAAAACCATTTGGAGGCCCGGTTATGGGATGAGGTTTTCACCTTTGCGGAACAGGAATTAGGCGTAAAGAATGGCACTATCAAAGCCACGGTTCTCCTGGAAACTATTTTGGCTTCTTTTGAAATAGAAGAAATCATTTATGAGTTGCGTAGACACATGTCGGGAATCAACGCTGGACGTTGGGATTATATGTTTAGCGCAATCAAGAAATTTCGGCATGTTCCGGAATTCCTATGGCCGGATCGGGCGCAAGTCACGATGACTGCCCCATTAATGCGTGCTTATACTGAATTGTTGGTGCAGACTTGTCACAAACGCGGTACCCTTGCAATCGGGGGTATGGCCGCTTTCATTCCCAGCCGCCGTGACGCCGAAGTCAACCGTGTGGCCCTAGAAAAAGTTCGTCAAGACAAAGAGCGTGAGGCTCAAGACGGTTTTGATGGTTCATGGGTCGCCCATCCGGATCTTGTAGCAGTTTGTACTGATGTTTTCAGCAATGTCTTTGAAGAAGGAAGAGTTAATCAAAAACATCGGAAGCGCGAGGACGTTCAGGTAACACCCGAGATGATACTGGATTTTCAGATACCAGGAGGAGAAATTACCGAGCTGGGATTACGCAATAACATAAGCGTTGGTATTCAATACATAGCAGCATGGCTGCGAGGCACTGGGGCAGTGGCGATTTTCAATTTAATGGAAGATGCGGCGACTGCTGAAATCGCTAGATCACAGATTTGGCAATGGAGTCACCATCCGGAAGGAAAGCTGGATGACGGTCGTCAGGTCACTGTTGAAATGGTACAAAGCATGATTCCGGAAGAACTTGCCAAAATCCGAGATGACTACGGGGAAGCCTACGACGAAATAAAGATGAATCAGGCAACAGACTTGTTTTTTAAACTTGTTGCCGAGGAAGAGTTTGAAGAGTTTCTCACAATTCGGGCCTACGATCAGCTGGATTGATTTTTTTGGTCCATACACTGAGGAACCATCTCGTCATGTATCTCTCGCCACTTTTCCCAAAGATTTCGGACTCCTGAGCCGGTTTTGGATGTACCCATTCCGTACTGAGCTCGAGAAGGGGTAGCAAAACAAAACAGCGCTTTTCTTTTTCTGGATGGGGAATTTCCAAAGTTTAAGTTTCAATTATTTCGTCTCCATAAGCTAAAATACCAATATCAATCGTCAGAGAACCACAGCGTTCATTACGGACGCGCCCCGACCCACCCTCATTGCACGTTTTTTTGATGGCTGGACAGCAACTCACCAAAAGGTAGAGCTCCGTGTTGTGGAGCGCGGTGTTCAAATCGAATTCGCTGATGGCGCTTCCTGGATTTGGCATCATCATGACTTTCGTCTGCAGCAGGATCGTCCGCAGGGACCACTACGTTTGGAGTATGGAAACTTTCCCCCAGAAATGCTGGAGGTAGAAGATCCGGAATTCATGGTTGGATTAGGAAGAAGACTCCCGAAAAGGCCTCGGTTTTTGTCACTGGGACTGGCCTTTCTGGCAGTGTTGATTGTTCCGGCTGCTATTTATTGGAGGGAAAACAGGCATTGGAAAAAATGGTTGCACGTATATTTCCTCCAGGATCTGAATATGATTTTCAGGTTGAAGTAATTGATTCAGATTGGGTTAATGCTGTAGCATTTCCAGGTGGAAAAATTTTGATTTCCCATGGGTTGCTTGAGAAAGGACATCCGGTTGCCAATGTTGAGGCTCCTGTACTCACAGCTTCCTAATTTTCAAGGCTTCTCAGAGATTATGATCTTTCCCTTGAATTATTTTTCATTAGCTTTAATGTTATGAAAAACAAGTGTGGTATTTTGATTACTTACAGGTTCTTCGTTTATGGATGATAGCCGAATAAATAAAAAATGAAGCCCAAAAATCAATTTAGAACTTCTTGCTGAAACTGGGAGTCATTATTTCCTCCGGCAGGAAGAGAAAGATTATTGAGATGTCTGCTGACGACAAAGAGCAAAATGAGTTTGATGATCTGCTGAAAAATCAGGAATTAACAAATTCTATAACAGTGGGAAAGGAACTTATTCCAGAAGCAGAGAGCGCGGCAGGTGATGATATCCTGGAGGGAACCTGGCCACTGGTGTTTGAAGGAAATAGTGTAGAATTGTTTGGGATTCTTTTAAACAATTTTTTTTTGAATTTATTGACATTAGGAATATATTACCCTTGGGCAAAAGCAAAACAGCTTCGTTACTATTATGGTGCTACAAGAATTCATGAAAGCAATTTTCAATTTAATGGAACTGGCGGAGAAATGTTCATTGGCCTCTTAAAGGCCTTGGGTGTATTGCTGATTTTAGATTTTGCCTACGAGGGAATTCTTGCAGTTGTGATTGAAGAGTGGTTTTTGTTGCTGCTGGGACTGGTGTATTTGCTGGCATTTCTTTTACTCGTTCTGATTGCCTCCGTTGGAGCGAGACGTTACCGCATGAGCCGTACTTCATGGCGGGGGATTCGATTTCGTTTTTTAGGAACTTTTAAAACAACTGGAATCCTGATTGCGAAAGGATGGCTCTTGACATTGCTTAGTTTGGGGCTTTATTACCCATATTATCTTAACCGCTTCCAGTCTTATTGGATCTCAAAGACTTGCTTCGGAAATATCGCTTTTAGTTATGATGGTCAAGCCAGGGAAATTTTCCGCATTTGGATAAAAGGAATTCTGCTTTCGATAATCACATTGGGAATTTATTTGTTCTGGTTAAGAGCTGATCTGCAACGCTATTTTTGGAGTCACACGCGCTATGGTGAATCCAGAATAATTTCGAACCTGCACGGAGGAGAGTGGCTTAAAGAGTCTCTTATATTTTTGCTTATTGTTATTATTACATTTGGACTTGGGCGAGCATGGGCCGTCGTACGCTACAAGAGGTTCTACCTTGGAACTTTGCACATAGAAGGAAAAATAGACCTGGCTGCAATCAAACAAGCCGAAGTCAAAATGACAGGTGCGGTCGGCGAGGGAATGGCAGATTTCTTTGACGTGGAAATGTGAATGATGTCAAAAACATGGAAGGCACGTTATTTTGATGGTCGGACTGCAACACACCAAAAGGTAGAGCTCCGTGTCGTGGCGCAAGGAGTTCAAGTCGAGTTCGCTGATGGCGCTTTCCGGATTTGGCGTCATCATGACTTTCGTCTGCAGCAGGATCGTCCGCAGGGACCAATACGTTTGGAGTACGGCAACTTTCCTCCGGAAATACTTGAAATAGATAATCCGGAATTCAGGGAAGGATTTGGAAGAAGACTCTCGAAAAGGCCTCGATTTTTACCACTGGGACTTGCCTTTTTGTCAGTGTTAATTGTTCCGGCGATTATTTATTGGGGGGTACCGTGGGCTTCCGGATGGTTCGCACATTTTGTCCCTGTTTCCATGGAAAAACGGGTGGGAAAATATGTGATCAGTAAATTGTTCCCGAATCGTAAAATATGTGAGACTGATGCAGGCAAACAGGCATTGGAAAAACTGGTTGCACACATATCTCCTCCAGAATCTGAATACAATTTTCAGGTAGAAGTAATTGATTCAGATTGGGTTAATGCTATAGCTTTTCCAGGTGGAAAAATTTTGATTTCTCGGGGGTTGCTTGAGAAAAGCCGCTCCGCTGATGCAGTTGCTGGAGTTCTTGCTCATGAGATGCAGCACGTTTTACAGCGGCACGGCATGGAAAATTTATTGAGCCAGGCTGCATTATCCGGGTTTTTTAAGCTTCTGACTGTAGAAGAAAATGCAATAGTGGAGACGTTTTTAGCGAGTGTCCAGACACTGTCACTTCTTAAATATACTCGTGAGCTTGAAATCGAGGCAGATGCTTTGGCCCTGCAGCTGCTTCATCAGGTAAGAGTGGATCCTGAGGAAATGCTCAACATGTATCTGGTTTTGCAAAAACATGTCTCCTCACTGCCGGAAACTATTTCAACACATCCGGACATGTCGTCAAGACTACAGATATTGAAAACTCTAATTGAGAATGAAGCTGATTTTGTGAGTGAGCCTGTTATTTCTACAAACAATTGGGCTGCTCTGCAAAATATTTGTCGAAGTCTTTAGCTGAACGCTAATTCCCCTCTACAGCCTCCAGCACAAGTTCGGCTAAATCTTTAACCTGCATCGATTCTCTCCTTCCTTTTGCAGCAATTCCGTCACTGATCATGGTCATGCAGAAAGGACATCCGGTTGCCACTGTTGAGGCTCCGGTGCTCACAGCTTCCTCGGTACGTGTTTCGTTTATACGCGAACCGATGGTTTCTTCCATCCACATGCGTGCACCACCGCCGCCGCAGCAAAAGCTCTCAGTGCCGTGACGTTTCATTTCCCGAACAGGTTCATTCCCAGATTTATTCAACAAATTCCGTGGAGCTTCATATTCCTGATTGTAGCGTCCCAGATAACAGGGGTCGTGAAAAGTAATAGTGTCTTTAAGATTACTACCAATTGGTAAGCGTCCCTCCTCAACCAGTTTTTCAATGAACTGCGAATGATGCAAAACCTCATATTCGCCGCCTAATTGCGGATATTCATTTTTGATGGTGTTCAAACAGTGCGGACAAGCCGTGACAATTTTTTTGATGTTGTATTTGTTGAGTGTTTCCACATTTTCTCCAGCCAAAATCTGAAAAAGCATTTCGTTACCGGAACGTCTTGCCAGGTCACCAGTACATTTTTCCTCTGTACCTAGCATCGCAAATTTGACACCGGCTTTCTGGTAAAGTGTAGCGGTTGCCCGGGCAATTTTCTGGTTTCGACTGTCATATGACCCAGCACAGCCGACCCACATCAGAACGTCAATTTCCTCTGCTTTAGTGTCTGACATCAGGGTGATGTTCAAACCTTCCGCCCAATCCGCTCTCTGGTCGAAGCCGACGCCCCAAGGATTGAAGTTTCTTTCCAGTCCCTTAAAAGTAGCGGCCATTTCTGGAGGATATGCTTCTTCCATCATAGTTTGATTCTGGCGCAGGCCAAGAATACGCGGAACATGTTCAATCGAAACAGGACAGACCTCTTCACAAGCCCGGCAAGTCGTGCAGGCCCAAAGCGTTTCAGGACGAATGATCTCTCCAACAAGCGTTTTATCTTCAGCGGTCGAACCTGTCCGGAACAGCGTGGCTTCCTCGTTTCGCAAATGGTACAGCAGAGATTGATTGAAACGTTTTAGTGTGAGAGGTTTGTCTGTGATAAACGTGGGACAGACATCATGACAGCGTCCGCATTCTGTGCAGGAAAAGAGGTCCAGTCCTTGTTTCCAGGTTAAGTGTTCCAGTTTGCTGATGCCGATACGGCCTTCATCCCAGGCACTTTCATCTTCCAAATCAGCAAGCGGAGCAATGCTGTGTGGATAATCCAGTGATCCAAAAAATACATTTGGAAGTGCGGTCATTTCGTGAAACTGCTTGGTGTGAATCAGCAAATTCACGAAGATGAACATTGACGCCACGTGTCCCCAAAAACCAAAATAATAGAAAAAAGCGTTTGCACCTTCTCCGAGTCCGATTAAAACGTAAGCCAGCAAAACACTGAATGGCGCCCATTCCCATTCCGAACCGTATGCTGAGCTCTTAAAAAAATGCAGATGATGTCCGTAGTATTCGACCAAATTTAGTCGTGCCGCATCAAACAGGAGGTCGGTAAACATGATTGAACCGATGAAGAGCAAAACGTAAATGCCTTCCCAGTTCAGCTCAAGACGGTCTGGCTTGGGCACAATCCTCCGGAAAAGTGCCACCAAAATCATGGCCAGCACCACAACTTCAGTAATGTTGTAAACCATAATGTAAACGTAACCTAATAAATAATCTGAACCGAGCAAAGGTAAATATTCCTGAAAACCGTTGACAAATCCTTCACCCATCAGTGTGAATTCTCTCACTCCGACTAACAGGGCACCCCAAAAAATAAATGCGTGCATAATTCCGGAACCACGCTCGCGGCTCCGGCCGATCAATTTTTGCTGCCCGAAACCAATTTTGAAAAGCCTGCCGATCCTTCGGCCTATTTCATTCAGTCGATTTTCAGGAGCCATTTTGGTGAGTGCACCAAGCTTAATGGTAATTTGCAGAGCAAAAGCTCCCCATGCGACAAGCATTACCAAAGTCATTAACCAGGGATTCATCTTTTCCTTATATTTGTGTCTATAAAAAACTAAAATTAAAATTGCAAAAATAGAACAAATTGCCTTTATTGGCAAGGCAATTTGTAGAGATCTCTTCTCTTTTAGGACATGTGGTGTTATGGTAGTCCACCACTATCCTTCATCAAAACCACAATGATGCAAAAATACCAAAATTTTTTTCTCTTTCTTGTATTGCTGTTTTTTCTTGCCGGTTGTAATACAACCAAGTTGTTTTACGATTATGGAGATATAATTGCTTCGTGGCAGCTTGACTCTTATTTTGAGCTAACAAATGCACAGGAAGAATGGGTGGAAGAACGTATGCGGTTGCACCTTGAGTGGCATCGTAACGTGGAATTACCACGTTATAAGCGTTTTTTAATTGATATACAAAACAGAGCAAAAGACGGGCTCACGATGAGCGAGCTTGACGAAGGTTTTTCTCGTTATGAAGCAAAAATGGGCCGGACGTTTGAACGCTTGATTCCTGATGCAGCATTATTTCTGACAAAAATAAGTCCGGAACAGATCAACAATCTGGAGCGTGAAATGGCAGAAGAAAATGAAGAAATGATGGAAAAACTAGAACATTCGGAAGAGCGTTTGCAGAAAAGGCAGGAAGAATTTTGGGTGCAAATGGAAGACTGGTTTGGAGAATTCACTAAAGCTCAGCAAAGGCAAATTAAACTCTTGCAGACAAAATGGTATACTGAATCAGCGGATCCATTAACCGAAAGAATGGAACGCCGCCGTAAGTCACAGCCACAGTTTTTGGCTTTGTTACGCTCTTCTCCGGATAGTATGCAGCTTGAAAACTGGTTCCGTCAGTGGACTCAAAGTTGGCAAAGCGAGACTAATCCTCTGAGAGATGCACGAATTCAGCGTAACAAGAAAAGGATTCTGCAGTTTGATGCGATTTTAACACCTTTGCAACGGCAGCACGCGGTTCGAGAATTGGACGACTGGATAGAAACCCTAGACACAGCAATTGTAAATCACTAAAGTTGTATATGTCGAATTGTCTAAACTTTTCTTGAAATTTGAACGATTCTGAGTTTTAATGTAATTAACAGTTATTAACTTTTTAGATAGAAAAAGCCATGAGCGAAATGTTATTTACTTCAGAAAGTGTGACCGAAGGTCATCCGGACAAAATTTCTGATCAAATTTCTGATGCAATTCTTGACGCAATGCTAGGGCAGGACGCCGGCAGCCGTGTGGCATGTGAAACCTTGGTTACTACAGGTATGGTTGTTGTGGCAGGAGAGGTGACAACAAAAGCGCAGGTAGACATGCAAAAAGTGGTGCGTGATACCATCGAGGAAATTGGCTATACAGATTCCAAGATGGGCTTTGATTCTAACACTTGTGCAGTGTTGATTAGTTTAGATAAACAATCTCTAAACATTGCACAAGGTGTCAATGAAGGTGAAGGTGCACATACCGAACAAGGTGCAGGAGACCAGGGATTGATGTTTGGATATGCTTGCGATGAAACTCCAGAACTGATGCCTCTCCCTATTCAGTTAGCACATCGTCTGACCGAGCGGCTTTCACATGTCCGTAAGGACGGGACTATGGATTATTTGCGTCCGGACGGAAAATCTCAGGTGACAGTTCGTTATGTTGACGGCAAACCAAAATTTGTAGATGCTGTAGTCATAAGTGCGCAGCATGCAGAGGGAGTGTCTCAGTCTCAGCTGCACGAAGAAATACTGAAAAATGTAATTCGTTTTGTGATTCCTGAAAAATACTTGAATGATTCCACGCAGTATCACATCAATCCGACAGGAATTTTTGTGATTGGTGGTCCACAAGGAGACTGTGGTTTGACTGGACGCAAAATTATTGTTGACACTTACGGTGGAATGGGACGTCATGGCGGAGGTGCATTTTCTGGAAAAGACCCTTCAAAAGTAGATCGTTCTGCTGCATATGCAGCTCGTCACGTTGCTAAAAATGTGGTTGCGGCAGGATTGGCATCACGCTGTGAAGTGCAATTGGCTTATGCGATTGGTGTTGCTGAACCAGTTTCTGTTTCTGTTGAAACTTTTGGAACAAACAAGATTGAAGAATCAAAAATTATTAAATTGATTCGCAACAATTTTGAATTAAAACCAGCAGGACTAATTCGCACTCTCGACCTGCTGCGCCCAATTTACCGGAAAACAGCAGCATTTGGGCATTTTGGCCGGGAAATTCCAGAATTCACTTGGGAAGCAACTGACAAGGCAAACGATTTGAGAATACAGGCAGGATTTTAAAATATGGTTAGTCAGGATATTTTGATCATCAATCGTCTTGGGCTTCACGCACGTGCTGCGGCTCAATTGGTACGTTTGGCCAATGAATATCCTTGTGACATTCGCTTAGCTAAAGATGGACAGGTTAAAAACGCCAAATCAGTCATGGATGTCTTGATGCTTGGAGCTACTAAAGATACTACTCTCAAAGTCAGTGCTGATGGAGAGAAGGAGGAAGAAGCTTTGGTAGCGATAGCAGCCTTGTTTGGAGCATATTTTAATGAGTTGGAATGACGGAAATAATTACCGGAAAGACCAAAATTTACTGCATCATCGGTTATCCTGTAGAACATTCATTTTCGCCACGAATGCATAATGCAGTGTTTGCTGCATTAAATATGGATGCACGTTTTGTTGCGTTTTCGGTGAAACCTGATCAGCTTGGGGAAGCCCTTACTGGACTCAAAGCTTTGAATGTTGCCGGTTTCAATGTTACCGTTCCTCATAAAAGTTCCGTAATTCCTTATCTTGACGAAATCACACCACTTGCAAAAAAGATTGGCGCTGTCAACACAATTAGAAATGAGCAGGGGCTCCTCATAGGGACCAATACGGATATTTCCGGATTTATCCGCTCGCTTGGAAGCCTGAATTTTTCCCCAGAAAACAAATCTATTGCTCTCCTTGGTGCAGGCGGAGCAGCACGAGCCTTAGTAGCTGGTCTTGCTGATGCCGGCGCTTCCAGGATTCTTATTCATAATCGTACTGTAGAGCATGCTGAAAGTTTATTGACAGAATTTTCTCCAATTTTTCCGCAAACACAATTGGAATCAGTTTCAATGGAAACATTACAGGCAACTACTTTGGATTTGCTGGTCAACACGACCACAGTCGGCATGGAGTCAGGTGAAAGTCCGCTGGATTTAAGTCAATGTCAAGAAATAGAACATCTGGCTGACATTATTTATAGTCCTGCCCAGACAACACTGCTCAAACAAGCTGAGGAACTTGGTATTCCGGCTATTAATGGTTCAGGCATGTTACTCTACCAAGGCTGTGGGGCATTCACTTTTTGGACTGGAAAACAGGCTCCGGAAGCTGTGATGCAGGAGCAGCTGCTCGGCTGGAAAGAGTGAACTATACAGGTAACATCATGCATATCCCTTTTGAAGTTGATTCTCCCCAAAAAGACAAAAAATCCGCTTCAAAAACTCAAGAAATGAATGCCCCTGGTTTCAATAATTTTGAATCCCAAAGGGCACAAAAGCCTCTTACAGTAACACAGCTGACACGCCAGGTTGCGCTGCTGCTGGAAGGAAAATTTCGTTCCTTAACTGTGGAGGCTGAGCTTTCGAATGTTAAGAGAGCTTCCTCTGGCCATTGGTATTTCAGTCTTAAGGATGATCAGTCGCAAATACGCGGCGTGATGTTTCGGCAAGCAGCAAATAGTTTGCGCTTTGAACCGGAAAATGGTTTGGAAGTTATTGTTCGCGGACACCTCACTGTTTATCAGCAGCGTGGCGAATATCAAATCATGGTTTCCTCGATGGAGCCAAAAGGTCTGGGAGCACTTCAACTAGCCTTTGACCAAATGAAAGCCAAACTTGACGCGGACGGCTTGTTTGCTCCGGAACATAAGCAGTCCATCCCCTTTTTGCCTAGAAGAATAGGAATTGTCACTTCACCGACTGGTGCGGTGATACACGACATGCTGACGGTTCTGGAACACCGCTTTCCAGGGATTCCGGTTTTGTTGTTTCCTGTTCCGGTGCAGGGTGATTCAGCTCCACCGAAATTGGTGGAAGGACTCCAGCATTTGAACAAGATTCGTGATTCACAGCAGATAGACGTTTTGATTGTTGGCAGAGGCGGCGGATCAATGGAAGATTTGTGGGCTTTCAACGATGAAAAACTGGCAAGAGCAATTTTTTTGTTAGATATTCCTGTTATTTCTGCAGTTGGACATGAAACCGATTTCACAATTGCCGATTTTGTCAGTGATTTGCGTGCGCCGACGCCGTCTGCGGCAGTGGAATTGGCTGTTCCCAACAAACAAGATTTAATGCTCACGGTGAGTCAAAAGCAGGAGCAGCTGCAGCGAGCAATGTTTCAACAACTTGACCGTCTCAGTGAATATGTTGAAGCTGTACGCCAGCGCTTGGCTTCACCTGTTGCAATGGTAGAACAATTTAATCAGCGTGTGGATGACTTGGATTCTTTGCTTCAGGAGAGAACGAGGCGTCTGCTGGAAAATTTACTCAATCGCATCTCCAGTGTTGTCGATAAACTTTTACTTCTTAATCCCGGGCGTGAACTGCTGACGCATCAGCGTAGTGTGGAGCTTCTTCAGGATCGTTTAACGCGTGCCATAGGACTTTTTCACAAAAAGCGGGGTGATTCCGTGCAGCAGCAGATGGACTTGCTGGACAGCCTTAGTCCGCTTTCGGTACTCCACCGGGGCTACAGTGTTACGCTAGACAAAAAAGGGAATTCATTGCGATCTGTAACAGAGGTTCATGCCGGAGATGAATTGCAGGTGCGATTGGATGATGGTACGCTTCAAACAAAAGTGACATCAGTTAAACCGGAACATAAAACTTGAGGTATTTTGATGAAAATCGTCACTATTCCCTGTTTGCAGGACAATTTTGCATATTTGCTGATTTGTAAAAAAACAAAGGAAGCTGCCGTAGTAGATCCATCCGAGCAAGCACCTGTACGAAAAGCAGTTGAGCAGGAGGGTGTGAAGTTGACTACAATTCTCAACACGCATCACCATTGGGATCATGTGGGTGGCAACAAAGAATTGAAGGCACTTTACCCGGAATTGACAATTTACGGTCATGATTCCGACCGGGGGAGAATTCCAGAGCAGACTGAATTTTTGAAAAATGGAGATGGGGTTCGTTTTGGGGAGCAGAGCGGATCATTTTTACACAATCCTGGACACACTTCCGGAGCCATAACTTATGTTTTTGGTAAGACGGCTTTTACCGGAGACACCTTGTTTGCGGGAGGCTGTGGCCGACTTTTTGAAGGAACTCCGGCGCAAATGTATGATTCTTTGAATTTTAATATAGGCAGGCTTCCCGATGAAACTGAACTGTATTTCGGACACGAATACACAGAAGCCAACTTGCGATTTGCTTTGACAGTAGAACCCGGAAATGCAGAAATTCAAAAAAAACTGGCTGCCGTCACAGCTCTCCGCTCATCAGGAGCATTTTCCACCCCCACTACTATAGCTGTGGAGCGGCAAACCAATCCGTTTCTACGCTGCTATTCTGCTGAAATTCACACCACTCTAAAGTCCAAGGATCCAAATCATGATCTTTCGGAAAAGAATGTTTTTCGGACATTGCGTGAACTCAAAAATCATTTTTAACAAATGCTAGCAGCAGATCTCACGGAAAAACATGCCTTAAGGGTCACCTGGCTTGGTTTGTTTGCCAATCTTATTTTGGCGATTGCAAAAGGCTTCATTGGCACCATAGCCCATTCATCCGCTTTGATCGCAGACGCCGGCCATTCTGTTTCGGATTTGCTTTCTGACAGCATCACACTCTGGGCGGTGCACATGGCTGGTGTTCCGAAAGATAAAAATCATCCTTACGGACACGGAAAATTTGAAACAGTTGGTACTTTTATTGTTGCGATTTTTCTGCTCTTAACTGGAGTTGGAGTAGCCTGGCATGTTTTAAATAAAATAGATACGCCAGAGGTCCCGGGAACAGCAGCACTTTGGATGGCAGGTATCGCAATCTGTTTCAAAGAGGCGTTGTTTCATGTCACACGGATGGTTGGCAGACGCAGCGGAAGCCGTGTTTTGCTGGCAAATGCCTGGCATCACCGCTCAGATGCAATTTCTTCCGTGGCCGCACTTGTTGGAATTGGAGGTGCACAATGGGGGATTCCGTTAATGGATCCTATTGCCGGGGTACTGGTGGCGGGCCTGATTATTAAAACAGGAATTGACATCGGTTATGAAAGCATTCGGGAACTCACTGATGAGACTGTTGAAGAAGAAGTGATTAGTGAGTTGGGGCATATCCTGGCTGAAATTGATGGAGTGGATCACTTTCACGAAATGCGAGCTCGTAGAATGGGGCCGCAATTGCTGGTGGATTTACATATTGAAGTGGATAGTATGATGAGTATTTCTGCCGCACACCAGGTGGCAGAAAGAGTGCGTTTACGTATTTTAGATGAATTGCCTGCTGTTAACGAAGTGCTGGTTCATGTCGATGCAGAAGACGATTTTGTGGAGTCTAAAGGAGGGATAGAGGAAACAAAGGACATTGTTCTGATGCGGCCCCAGACTGAAATCGAAAGTGATGTCAAAAAAATACTCACTGAAATTCCTGAAATCCAGGGCATAACTCACATCTACTGTCACTATCTGAATCAAGAGTTGACTGTACAAGTAAACATTCTCCTTGATGAAGAAATGCAAATTCGTGATGCTCAGAAAATTGCTTCGAAGGCACGGATGAAAATTGAAGAAATTAAAGATATTGACGTTGCAGATTTGCATCTTGAACTCGATGACACTTTGTAGATAGCGCAGGTGGTTTTCTCCGAATTCCTTATCGGGAACAAATAAGGGGACAAAATACTTAATTATTGAGTGTAGTCGGCACAAAATCAATATTGAAGCATCTCATGCAGAGGTGTTTCATAAAACAGCGTGAACTTAGAAAGAGATACGATGTCCATAAGCTGATTTTGGTGCTGTGAGGGTTGGGGCTACGGTTCAAGGGGTAAAAGTGTAATGTTGGTTTATTGGTATTTTTGCTGTGTGCTTTCAGGGACTGAGAGCGTATACCTGTAAATTGCGGATCAATCTGTTCTTCCTAGGGGTTTCGATCTCACCTAAAAAACTTAAAGGCATCTGGAACCTCTCAGTAAAATCAGACAGTCCGCCTTGACATTCCTGCAATTCACAAACGAAAATGCTGGGCCTTCTTTTTACTTCCTCCAGCGGGCTCCACAAATTACGCTCCGGTTTTTCGATACTGTGCGGCCATGGCTGGTGTGGTAGATAGAATGACAAAGCGCCACTGAGCTGATATTCGCGTGAAACTATGAAAGCGATTTGAGGCATCCCTTTTTGTTCCAGCAACTGTTGAAGTTGTTCACCTGTTTTATCCCAATCAATTACACGAGTCAGGCGATCAGCGGAAACATCCATTGCGGTTTTTTGGATTAACTCGCCATATTCCTCAAACTCTGCTGGAGAAAGAAATTTTTGTAAATGCCGGCTATATTGTTCGGAACTGTAGAGACGCTTATCGTTATTTCTCAGTTTTGACAAAGTGGTTTCCTGAAGACCTTGATACTTTAAATAATCATAATTTTTCAATTCATAGGGCATCCAGTCAATCAATGGATTTAGCGCTTGAGTAACAACAATTCCGCTTAAAGCCAGATTGAAGGAAATTCCTGCTGCCAACAGAGCGTAAAGTGATTTTTTACGGAAGCGCTGCAGCAGTTCATTGCCCAGTAGAATTGCGATTCCCAGATAGGCCAGATTAGCCCAGTGCGGGTCAGAGATAGTGCCCTTGAGACTCATGAAGGTGAAAAACAGCAGTGGAAAGATGGAAAGCACTGCAATCACTGATTCGGGACGACTAGCTTGAACTAAACGGTCCCGCAGCCACCAGATTCCCAGACCTCCCATCAGGGCCCAAAGTGGAGAAAACAAGAGCAAATGCCCAAGAGTAAAATCTAAAGTGTTTTCACCAAAATCTGCTCCAGATGTGCCTTTTTCCAGTTGCCAGCGAAATGAGATCCAGTTGTGTTCAGCATTCCAGATAATTACCGGAATAAAAATTGCCAGTGAGACCATTCCGGCGACATAAAGCCATGGATTCAAAATCTCCTTGCGGGTTTTCCGGTAAAGCAAAAGATGCAGAAAAAGCCCCACATAAAAAAGCAGCATGATGTACTTGGAAAGTGCACCAAAACCGGCGGCAACTCCAATCCAGAGCAGCCAGTTTTTTGCCGGATGCTGATGAAAACGAATTAGCAGAAAAAGCGCGAAAATCCAGAAAATCAGAAAAGGCTGAGTGATGTGCAAAAAGATGCTGCCAAGAGTAAAATACGGCATGCTGCATAAAATCAGCAGCGTCACCAAGGCCGATTTTCGTCCGTACAAGCTAAACGTGCCGGCATAGACCAAGGCTAGAATACTCAGGGTAACCAGCTGTGAGCCGACCTCAAGGGCTGTTTCAGTATTTCCACCAATCAAGGTGATTCCCCGGATTAACCAGGCAATCATCGGTGGATGTTCATAATAAGAAAAGCTCAGATAGCGTGACCAGACCCAGTGGTCAAGCATATCCGGATGAGGATTCAAACTTTGATTAACTATAGCGAAAATCAAAAAATGAATGACAAGGATACCGAATGCAGGAGCGTGTTTCACGGATTTAAGGTTTACGGAATGGTGATTCGAGGGTCAAATGTTTAGAACAGGATCAAGCAAAAACCAAGGCTTGCAAATCAAGATGTTGTCTGGACCATTTTGCGAGCTGCATGCATAACCAAAGCCGATTTCCGCATTTCACAGGATCATCGTCCATGACCATCACATCATCGAAAAAGCCTGTAACAACCGGTTCAATCGAATGTAGTTGTTTCAAATATTTTTCAGGAGTCCAGCGTGTATTTTGATCAGAGTCGAGAATGGGCTGCAAAGCCGCAAAAAAGTTCTTTTCTTCAGGAAGTTTTAATGCCGACTCATCTATTTTTTCGACAATCTTGTTTGGATATTTTTTGCTAATATTTTCAGCACGAACGATTGCCTCGACGGATCTTTTGAAAATATCTGTTTCAAGATGTTGACTCAAAAAATCAGCAAACTGGAGTTGTTCAACTGGTAAAGCTCCGGATCCCCGGCTTTCTTGCGGCTGCTTTTTTCCCGGCTGGTTCTGGAGTACAGCTTCAATTAAATCGTAACGGATGCCACGCTCCTGCAGAAACCAACGTTGGCGCTGAAGAAGAAAATCAAGTAAATTCTCCTGCAATTTTGTATAGTCTAAATCCAGTTTTTGCTGCTCATTAAGTAGACGAATTGCTTCATATGTCAAATCTTCCGGGTCAAGACCAAGACCTAATCCTAAAATAAGCTGGATGATGCCCTGTGCCGTCCGCCGTAAAGCATAAGGATCTGCCGCGCCGGATGGTATCATGTCCAGTGAAAATGCTGTGGTCAGCAGATCCAGTTTATCTGCAAGTGCCACCGGAACGGTTTCAACGTCTTCCGGAAGAGAGTCTTTTGAGTTGCGCGGATGATAATGTTCCCGAATTCCACGGCAAACCAGATTGGCTTCATTTTTCAAATGAGCATATTTTTCACCCATTAGTCCCTGTAATTCCGGAAACTCATAAACAACTTGGGTTTCTAAATCAAACTTGCTCAGTTCTGCAATTCTATGCACGTGTTTTTGCTGAGTTTTAGAAAGTTCAAGTTTTTGCGCAATGAAAACGCTTAGTTCCACAATTCGTTGAACCCGCTGATTCTGTGTGCCACGTTGCTGAAAAAACACAACCTTTTCTGCTTTACTTCTAAAATCCTCAAGCGCTCTCTTTTGGTCATCCAGATAAAAAAATCGTGCGTCGCTGAGTCTTGCGCGCAATACTTTTGCATTCCCGCGTCGTACAGTATCAAGTGCCTTGTCGTCGCCGTTACGTACCGTGACAAAGTGTGGAAGTAATTTACCTGCTCCAGAGCTCTTACCTTCATTTGGATCTGTCGTGGAATGCGATCCTGCCGTTTTCTCAAAAACAGGAAAGTATCGCTGATGGACCGCCATACTGGTAATCAACACTTCACTGGGAAGATCTAGAAAATCCTCTTCAAAATTTCCTAAAAGCACGGTGGGCCACTCGACCAAATTTGTAACTTCTGTGAGTAGTTTTTCATCCAGTTCCACCTTGAAACCGTGTTTTTGCTCCAGTTTTTTCACTTGTGAAATAATGGATTCACGCCGTTTCTTAAAATCAGCCATCACATATAATTTCTCCAGCTGCTTTTCATAATCTGCAGCCTGACTGAACAATCTCTTGCCTGAACTCAAAAAGCGATGTCCACGGGCGTCATTTCCTGCTTCAACCATTTCCAGTTTGAGTGGTACAACGGCATCATTCCAAAGTGAAACGATCCAGCGAATCGGTCGAATGAAGCGCATTCGATATGAACCCCAGCGCATATTTTTTGGAAAATTGAGCTGAGAGATCCATTGTTCAGCCTCCTCTTGCAGCAGTTCTGGAACAGGCTTTCCCAGTTCCTGGCGCTGTACAAATAAATAGTCTTTTCCCTCAAATTCACGAATTTCCAGATCAGCTACATCAACCCCGTTTTTTGCTGCAAAGCCCTGCGCCGCTTTGCTCCAGTTATTTTCTGAATCTTTTGCAATTGCAGCCGGGGGACCTTTTAGTTCGATGATACGATCAGCCTGTTTTTCCGGAAGTCCCGCCAGTGTCACTGCCAATCTTCTGGGAGTGGAAAAAGTACGAATATCATTAAAGCTCAACTGATGCTGTTCACACGTTTTGTTTGCCAAAGTTTTTAATTGTTCAATAGCAGGCAGGATCATTTGCGCCGGCATTTCTTCAAGTCCAATTTCCAGTAAATATGTATTCACAGAGCAGCTATAAATTATTAATTTTCAGGAGTTAGTTCTTCCACCCACTTCTGAGCAGCTTTACGGTCTTTCATCAGAGGAAAGGCCAGTTTGCAGCGTTCTTTGAGGAAAAGTTTAGCGATTTTTTGAGCAAGTGTGCGAACACGTCCGATGTATGAGGCACGTGCTGAAACGCTGATGGCGCCGGCCGCGTCAAGCTGATTAAAGGTGTGGGAACATTTTAAAACATAATCGTATGCCGGAAAAACCAGTTTTTCTGCGAGGGCACGTCCGGCCTCCTGTTCATAATCATTGAACCAGCGGGACATCAATTCTGTGTCTGCAACTTCAAAAGTGTATTTTGAATGTTCAAACTCCGGCTGCCGGAAAATAGAGGCGTAGCTGATGCCTTTTGTGTATTCAAGGTCAAAAACGTCTTCAACATCCTGCAAATATGACGCAATTCTTTCAATACCATAAGTCAACTCTGCAGAAACGGGCTGGCATTCAATTCCGCCTACCTGCTGAAAATATGTAAATTGAGTAACTTCCATACCGTCGAGCCAAATTTCCCAGCCCAGCCCCCAGGCTCCAAGAGTCGGTGCTTCCCAGTTATCTTCAACAAAACGAATATCGTGTTCCTGCGGATTGATTCCCAATGCTACCAAAGATGCCAGATAAAGCTCCTCCACATTATCAGGAGAAGGTTTCAAAATTACCTGATATTGATGATGCTGATAGAGGCGGCTAGGATTTTCACCATAACGACCATCAGCAGGACGTCTGGAAGGTTCGACGTAAGCTACATTCCATTCTTCCGGACCAAGCGCGCGAAGTGTCGTCATTGGATTCATGGTTCCAGCGCCGGTTTCTACGTCATACGGATTCATTAAGATACAACCCTGCTTATTCCAATAATCGTTCAGGAGCATGATGATCTCCTGTATAGTGTGTGAGCTTTTCATTCTGTCTTGTCAGGAAGGGTTTGAAATAATAGACGATCACGATATAAAAGTTGTTTAAGAGAAAGATGCAGCCAGCGTACTGCGAGTTGGTTTTTTTTATTATGGAGCAACCCTAAATTGGTTTTAAATTGTTTGATTATTTGTTTTTGCTCGCGGAAAACTGTTTCTGATTTTTTGCCTTGCTGAAGGGCTTGACAGCAAATATTTTCCAAATGTCTACGGGCTGCTGTTGTAATAATGATGGTCCCAGGTTTTAAATAAGAGAGAATCATTTTTGTATTAAGCTGAGTCAAATCTTCCGCATTCTGATACTTGAAGGGGTTGATCCAGAGTTTTCGCGTAATTTCGGTTAAACTGAGATTCAATTCAGCAGCAATATATTCATCTTTACAGAGCAATAATGCACTAGGAATTTTAATTTCCCCGGCATTTTCAACTGCGTTTCCCCAAATTAGGCTTGTGGACAATGCCTCGAGCAATCTTTTACTAAACGGTTCAATTTTCTTCAAAACATCCCGCTCCTGAGTATAGAGCATTTGGTTGCTTTCAGCTTGTTGAATTTTTGTTTCTGCATCTTTTACCTCATTCAATAAATTATCTCGTATTTTTTCGAACTCAACTTGCTGTAGTGGCGAGGAATCTAATTTTTTTTCCAATTGCAGATCATTCAAAAAAATAAAATGACCAAGCGGTTCAATAATTTGGTTCAAATCTTTACTCCAATCAATGTAATTGACTTGGAATTTTGTCTTGGGGAAATCATTCATTTTCAGCCAAACCCCTGAATCCTTCAATACCTGTTCAGAGGAACTCATTTCAGTGATTATTTTAACATTTGTGTGCCCGATTTCCTTTAATAATTTTTTCAGCAAAGCGTTGATTATCGAGTATTTGCATAAGCAATGAACCGGAGTTGAAGCGTGTTTGGAATACTCTTTTTTTTTGTTTAGCCACGTTTGATGTTCCTGGTTCATGCTTTCTATAAATCGTTTGAAAGGAGGATTTTTTATAGTACACTCGTCCAAGCGTATAACATGTTCGATTTTTGTTTTTTCAAATTTCAAGCTCTGAATGGAATTAAAAGGAATGCCTGGAAAAAGGTAGCAGCCTTTTTCCTCACGAAGTATTCCCACCACTTGTTCCGGATGAGCTACACTGCCACGCTTAAGCAAAAAGTCATGGAGCCATTCTTCTGGTGCAAGTTTAGTATTTTCTGTTTCTATTTTCTGAATGTTCTTAAA
>JAKUUI010000028.1 GCA_022448485.1 SAR324 cluster bacterium | reverse complement strand
CACCAAATTACACTTTTTCATCAACGAAAGCGGGAACTCTCACCTACGGAGGTCCTTGTTCTCCGGCCATAACATTTGCGGCTACACTCTTTTCAGGCCAGGGGATAGTCACTATCCATAAACTCACCATTATGATGAAAAGATGCAGATATTTATAGCCCTCAGGTAATCCCTACACGAACGCATGCACCTCACTTGAATAATTAACCAATTGATGTTATACAATGGGTTCTCCTAAACCAACCTAATTAGGAAACCTGTGAGACAAATACGAAATATCTTCAACACCAACATCATCTTCAATTTCTTCATCATCTTTATTCCCCTCCCCTTTTTTTACTTTTTCTCTGTCAGCTCAAGGGGGGATACACGTGTCTTGTATCTTTGGACAACTTCTTCCGGAAAAGTATAGAAAAGTTTTGGCAATGGAGAGTAGAATCTTGAGAAAAAACAGGTGGTAGTTTTGTTTACACGTGAAGCAATTGAAAAACTGGCCCAGTTCCAGAATGCAACAGAAAATGAGAAAAATGGAGAGAAAATTGAGAATACGGCAGCAAAAGAACAAGAAATCTTCACTTTTTCTGATGGAGAAAAATGGGTATGAAATTTTAGAGGGAGTGCACCATATGTATAACATCAATACCTGGTAAGACAAAGACGGAAAAATAATTAGCAAGTGGATCAATGGAGTTAAACAGTAATGAACCGACTGAAACCGGGGAGGAGGAATATGGTTTTGCCCTTGAGAGATAGATGAAAAATATTTTATTCGTTTTGCTGATTTCATGTTTTTGTCTGAGCATTATCTCCTGTGCAAGTAAAAGCAAAAATGCAGATAGAGGAGTTGCCTTTTACCGTGAAGTCTATGGAGAATGGGGCTGGCATGAAGACGGTGATCAGGAAAAGGATGGAAAATATGAAGGCGAAATCAGAAAAGGGGAACCGCATGGGCAAGGTACATACATTAAGTACAGTGGAACTAAAAGTAAAGTATTACTGCTCTCATTCATGATTCCAGAAATGGGCACAAGCATAATTTTTGCTCTGGTTATTTGGGAAATGTTGCATCAGGGCGAGCCAAAAATCCTGTATGCAAAGTATGTGGGGAAATGGAACAGGGGAAGAAAACATGGTGACGGTACATACTTTTTCCGCAACGGAGACAAGTATGTGGGAGAATGGAGGAGGGGTGAAAAACATGGTGATGGAATATATTTTTTTTCTGACGGTGACAAATATGAAGGAGAATGGAGAAATGGGAAAAAACATGGGCAGGGTACATACACTTTTTCTGATGGTGACAAGTTCATAGGGGAATGGAAAGATGGAAAAGCTCACGGGAAAGGAGCTTACACTTATCCTGATGGAGATAAGTTCGTAGGAGAATGGATGGAAGGGAAAAAACACAGACAGGGAAAACTCATTCTTTCCGATTGAGAAACATTAAAAAACGTTAAAACGGTTTCTATTATCTACGTTTCACCCGCCACCGAATAAATTCGGGTAACTTTTCTCAATAATTAGTTGGTAAGGAAAATGGGAAGAGGAAAAATAACAAACCCACTGAAACCAATCAGTATCAATGCCATGAAAAACAGACCAATCAATATCATTTCTGGACATATTTTTTCTGTTCCACTTTTTTCTGCCCTTTTTATTACTGCAGTTTTATTTACTGTTTCACCTTTTTCTGCTCCACTTTTTGCTCAATCCAAAGAGACTGGTGTCCTGTACCTCTGGGATATATCTTCCGGAAAGGTCTGGAAAAGCTTTGGTGATGATGATTCCCAGCAAAAATACAAAGGCGAAATCAAAGGGGGACTGCCTGACGGTTTGGGCTTTACCTTATTTACTGATGGAACAAAGTACATGGGACAGTGGCAGGACGGAAAACAGCATGGTCATGGAACCTTCATTTTTCTTACAGGTGAAAAGATGTCTGGTGAATGGAAAGAAAATGAAGAATGGAACATCACAAAATACGACATAAACGGAAATATCATTGCAAGGTATGCAGACGGAGTACTGCTGATTGATAATAAAAAGGAAGGGGTTTTGTTTTATCGCCAAGAGTTCGGAAGTCTGGGTTGGTTTACTACAGGTAATGAGGAAAAGGATTACAAATATGAGGGAGAAATTGAAAACGGCAAACCAAACGGCTGGGGAAAATTTACCTATCCCTCCGGAAGCATGCATGAAGGAGAATACAAAGAAGGGAAATATCACGGACAGGGTACCTTCACGTTTGCTAAGGGCAAAAAAGTAGTGGGTGAGTTCAAAGAGAATAAACCCTGGAACGTCACTGAATTCGACAAAGACGGGAACATCATTGCAAAATATGCAGAAGGAGTGGAACTGGTTGAGAAAAAAGCGAAGGGAGTTTTGTTTACCCGTAAAGTGGAAGGAGAATGGATCTGGTTTGAAAATGGAATTGCAGATGATGGTGGTAAATATGAAGGCGAAATTGAAAACGGCAAACCAAACGGCAAGGGGACACTCATTTATCGAAACGGCACAAGGTATGTCGGTGAATATCTGGATGGAACCTGGAACGGTCAAGGCAGCTTCTATTTTCCGGATGGTGAAAAATGGGTTGGCGAGTTCAAAGAAGATGCACCATGGAACATCACCTGGTTCGACAGAGACGGTAACATCATTGTAAAATGGGGAGATGGAGTTAAACAGAAATGAATTCCCTATAACCACCCCAGGCAGCTCCTGCCCGCTTGTCTAACCTCTATTTTTTCAGCATTCAGTCTGACTCAGCAAAATACATTTTTCACTAAACACCTCTTCCATTAACCAGTATTCTTGTAAAAAACTGCAAATGATGTTATAAATTGGGTTGTCCAAAAACTCGAAAAATTGCCATGGTTCTATATATTGTTTCTGCTTATTCAAATCATCTCTTGCTGAGATTACCTTTTAAGGGAATTCTGACTGCGGTTTTTCTTTGCCTGATTCTGCCGGCTGTTGCGCTTGCAGCAGGTAATTTTCAGAAAGGTTTTGAAGCTCATCTGAGAGGCGACTATGCTGCCGCCATCAGAGAATGGGGACCTCTTGCCGCACAGGGAGATTCTGCTGCACAGTTTAACATCGGCAATATGTTCGACTTCGGCAAAGGGGTAAAGGAAGATAATGTGCAGGCGGTTTACTGGTATAACAAAGCGGCTGAACAGGATAATGCGAATGCACAGTATGCTCTAGGATGGATGCACGAAAACGGCGAAGGTGTGTCAGTAGATCTTGTAAAAGCTTATACCTGGTACAAAAAAGCGGCCGATCAGGATCATGCGGCTGCACAGACAAATCTCGGCTGGATGTACGAAAACGGCAAAGGTGTTGATAAAGACTACACGCGGGCAGTTTTTTGGTACAAAAAAGCTGCTGAACTGGGACAGCAGGAAGGACAGTTGAATCTCGGCATTATGTACAAAAAAGGCCTTGGAGTAGAAATGGATTTCTCGCAGGCTATTTTCTGGTTCGAAAAATCTGCTTCACAGGGACATGCAAACGCTCAGCTGAATCTTGGTGTTATCTATAAAAGCGGTGAAGGTGTAGAGGCAAATTATACAAAGGCTGTTTACTGGCTTAAAAAAGCAGTTGAAACCGGACACTCTGCTGCACAAACCAACCTCGGCTGGTTGTACGAAAATGGCAAAGGAGTTGCGCAAGATTATAAACAGGCATTCTCATTGTATCAAAAAGCCGCTAAAAAAGGGCAGGCTGAAGGACAGCTGAATCTTGGAATTATGTATGCAAATGGCAAAGGAATTAAGGTGGACTACGAAAAAGCCGTCTACTGGTACAAAAGAGCTGCAGAACAGGAACAGGCAGAAGCCCAGTTGAATCTCGGCATTATGTATAAATACGGAAGAGGTGTTGAGGAAAACTACACTCAGGCCATTTACTGGTTTAATAAACCTGCTGAGCAGGGATATGCTGAAGCACAGACTAATCTCGGCTGGATGTACGAATATGGGAAAGGAGTGGCACAGGATTACACTGAGGCGATTGCGTGGTATCAGAGAGCTGCTGAACAGGATGACACAACTGCACAGCTGAATCTTGCTGTTATGTACAAATACGGAAAAGGCGTGACCAAAGATGATACACAAGTATTTTACTGGTATAAAAAGGCGGCTGAACGGGGAGATACCGTTGCACAGTTAAATCTGGGAATTATGTTTCAATACGGAAAAGGTGTTGATCAGGATTATTCACAGGCCGTGCAGTGGTACAAAAAAGCGGCAGAGCAGGGACAGGCGGAAGCACAAACCAGTCTCGGCTGGATGTATGAAAACGGAAAAGGGATTGAAGAAGATGATGATGAAGCAATTTTCTGGTACAAAAAAGCGGCAGAACAGGGCGACACAAAAGCACAGTTGAAACTAGGCATCATTTACAAAAACGGTAATGGAATTGATGAAGATTACACTCAGTCTTTTTATTGGTACAAAAAAGTCGCAGAGCAGGGTGACGCAATAGCACAACTGAACGTTGGAACTATGTATGAATTCGGCAAAGGAACAATACAGGATTACACACAAGCTGTGCACTGGTACAAAAAAGCTGCTGAACAGGGACAGGCGGAAGCACAAACCAGCCTTGGCTGGTTCTATGAAAACGGCAAAGGAACAGATAAGGATTATACTCAGGCGATTTCATGGTATAAAAAAGCTGCTGAACAGGGTGACACAAAAGCAAAGCTGAATCTCGCCATTATCTACAAAAACGGTAAAGTGGCTGCAGAAGATTACTCACAAGCATTTTACTGGTACAAAAAAGTGGCGGATCAGGGTGACGCCGACGCACAGCTGAATCTTGGACTGATGTATGAATATGGCAAAGGTACGGAAGAAGATTATACTCAGGCTGTGCGCTGGTACAGAAAAGCTGCTGAACAGGGCGACACAATAGCACAGCTGAATCTTGCTGTTATGTACAAATACGGTACTGGAGTAAATGAAGACTTTTCTCAGGCCGTACTCTGGTACAAAAAAGCTGCTGAACAGGGTGATACCAAAGCACAGCTGAATCTTGCAGTTATGTATGCCTCAGGTGAAGGAGTTCCGGAGAATTTTGTTTTAGCCTACAAATGGGCAAACCTGGCGGCTGCACGCGGAAGTGAAAAAGCAAGAGAGCTGAAAAGCGGTGTCAAAAAACTTATGACCCGTGAACAAATTGCTGAAGCACAACAACTCTCGCTGGAATGGGAAAACCAAAGTGGAAAATAGAAAGTACTGCTTACTTTTTCACAATCGTATGCGTTTCATTCTTTTGAACTGGGGAAATTTCTTTTTTAATCTGTAAATCATCCCGGCTGCCTCTTTTTTAGTTTCAAAAAATCCTATCCGGATCCGAAAAACCAGCTTTCCTGTAGAAGCAGATTTCAGCTTCTGTGAAATGTAGCTGAAGTCGGTTTCCGTATTTAACACAGCAAGATCCTGCAGTGCCTTACTCTGCGCTTTGTAAAGCGGAAGTTCGATGACCCAGGGCTTGTTCAGAGGCTGACGAAGGTCAATCACTGGACGAGAAAGCTCCTGTGGACCTGGCTGGACGGGCCAGTATTTTGCTGAAAATAATTCATCATTCTGATATTTTTCAAGTATTTTCTCTCCTGTGCTACGGGCATCTTCCAAGTTTTTGAAAAATCCAACTCTTATGCGATACCAGAATTTCCCGTCAAATTCTGCATCAGTCCGGTGAAGATAAGCATAATGTCCGTCGTGCAGAAGACGGCTCATCAAAGAAACTGCCAATGGAAAGCGGTCATCCTCAATTGAAATCAGCTGGATCGAAAACTTACCCCGTTTTTTGCGGGACAGTATATCCTTTACTGACTCCATTTCAGAGTGGAACTGAACTCGGATAGAATTGTTGATCCTGACAAGATGCCAGTCCCTCTTGGAAAGAGGCGTAATGGTGTGGTCGATTTTGAAGCGGTTTTGCACCAGAATAGTGTGCCAGTTGTCTGCAGATACTCCAGAACTGCTGATAGGAAAAACCTCCCAGTAAGGTTTCGGAGTTTCTACTAAATGTGAAAACTCTGTGTCCTCTGAAATATCTGCCGTTCCCACTGCTCCCGGCTTTGGTTCAATCTCTGTTTCTTCACCAACCTGCTCAATCGATATATTTTCAGCCTCTGTTTCAGGTGGCTCTATTTCCAGGGAAACAGCTACATTTTCCTGGTTAACTGCCATTTGCACATAAATCAGTACTGAGACTATGCCTGCCATTATAAATGTGGCCAGCCAGAGCAGCAAAAGTTTTATAGCCCGTTTTTTATTCATTCGTTCACCTCAGTTCTTGATTTTATGATTTTCCGGCAGGTTGTTTTGATTCGCAATTTTGGTTTTATATGTTTAGTATACAAGGGACAAAAACTTTGATCCAGACAATGCAAAACGGCTTTTGTCTGACCACAAAATTAACCAATAATTTATTAACTGTTCAATGAAAATTACTGACAACACGCTTTTTCTTGAAGACATTCCTGTTGAAACACTGATGCAGGAATACGGCTCACCGCTCTATGTCTACGAGGAGTCAGTCCTGCGTTCTCAGTTCCGTCAGTTGTCTTCCGGTTTTCCTGAAGGATTGTTGGAAATCCATTATGCTATGAAAGCAAATTCTAATCCATCACTACTGAAAATTCTTTGTGAAGAAGGATCTTCGATTGATGCAGTTTCTGAATTCGAGGTGCGTTTGGCTCTGGAATCAGGATTTAAGCCACAGCAAATTATCTTTACAGGCAACAACAACAGCCTTGCAGAAATTGAGTTTTGTGTGGAAAATGACGTTCCAGTCAATCTAGGATCACTTGCTTCACTGGAAAAATATGGTGAACGATATCCGCATACAAAGGTTTCTGTGCGGATCAATCCGGGAATTGGCGCAGGACATCATGCACACTGCATCACCGGTGGCCCGGATTCCAAGTTTGGAATTTATCATGATCAAATCGATTCTGTACTTGCACTGGCAAATAAATATTCACTCTCGCTGAATGGTGTTCATTCTCACATTGGTACCGGAATTTTTTCTGCAGAACCAATGCTGGAAGCTATGGAAATGATTTTAGCTGTGGCTGAAAAATTTCCGGATTTGGAATTTGTTGATTTCGGCGGCGGTTTTGGAATTCCCTATAGACCAGAACAACAGGCTTTGGATATGATGGATTTGAGTCAAAAAATGACCAGGTACTTTACAGAATTCAGGCAGAACTACGGACGTGGTTTAACCATGAAAATTGAACCTGGAAAGCTGTTGCTTGGACCTGTGGGAATTTTGTTGACAACAGTCACAAATATCAGCGATACTCCAAAACACCGCTTCGTGGGAGTTGATTCCGGATTCAATCATCTGGTGCGTCCAACGATGTATGGCTCCTACCACAAAATTTTGAATGCCAGCCGAAATTCCGGTGTAGAAGAAGATGTGGTAGTTGTCGGTTATATTTGTGAAAGCGGAGATATTTTCAGCCGTACTGATGAAAAAATAAAGCGTCGACTGACCTCTCCAAAAATCGGTGAGCGGCTAGCTTTTTTGGATGCAGGTGCATACGGAATTTCGATGAGCTCGCAATATAATTTACGTCCTCGTCCTGCTGAAGTACTTGTACATAATGGACAAAGCCGCCTGATTCGGCGTGCTGAAACATTTGAGGACCTCACACAGTGTTTTGTGGATTTTGACTAAATATTTTTGAAATGAAAAAGAAAAGACTGGGAAAACAAAAAGGGCGGCTGGTGGATGCAGAGGCGCTCATCGAAGTGCAGAAACTGCTGACTAATATGCCGCGGCGAAAGGATATGCTAATTGAAGCACTACATTTGATTCAGGACAAATATCATTTTTTATCTGCAAAACATGTGGTGGCACTAGCTCATGAAATGAAACTGGCTCAAGCAGAAGTGTTTGAGGTGGCCACATTTTATCACCATTTTGATGTGATCAAAGAAAACGAAACTCCCCCTCCGCCTTTGACGATTAGGGTTTGCGAATCCATCTCCTGCGAAATGGCCGGGGCAAAAGAACTCACGGATACACTCAAACAGGATTTAGGCGAACAAATTCGGATACAGGCCGTGCCCTGCGTGGGACGTTGCATGCATGCACCAGTTGCAGTGGTGGGAAAAAATCCAGTGGATCAAGCATCTCCGAAATCGGTCAGGGAAGCCGTTGAAAAGAAGGCAGTGTATCCCAAAATTCCTGATTTTATAACTTTTTCGCAATATCAGAAATCCGGAGGGTATGAACTTTTTCAGGACTGCGTTTCTGGAAAACAAGATTCCGAATCCCTGATAAACGAATTGAAAAATTCGGATCTGCGCGGTTTGGGTGGAGCAGGTTTTCCTGCTGGAAGCAAATGGGAAATTGTAAGAAAATTCCCCGGACCACGCTTGCTTGCTGTTAACATCGATGAAGGAGAACCGGGAACATTCAAAGACAGGTATTATCTTGAAACTGATCCGCATCGTTTTCTGGAAGGCTCTTTGATTGCAGCCTGGGCAGTGGGGATTGACGAGATATACATTTATCTGCGAGACGAATATGCAACAGGACGTGAAATTTTACTCAGGGAAATTGAAGAACTGCAGGTTGCTTTTCCGAATGTGTTACCCAAGTTTCATTTGCGTCGTGGAGCCGGAGCGTATGTTTGCGGAGAAGAATCGGCGATGATTGAGTCGATTGAGGGCAAGCGAGGGATACCTCGTTTGCGTCCGCCGTACGTCGCGGAAGTTGGTTTATTTGGACGTCCCACACTGGAACACAACATGGAAACTCTGCACTGGGTGCGTGATATTGTGGAAAAGGGTGCTGAATTATTTTCTTCACACGGACGAAGGGGACGCAAATGTCTGCGTGCATTTTCTGTCAGTGGTCGCGTTCAAAAACCGGGAGTGCATTTGGCTCCAGCTGGAATTTCGATACGCGAGTTGATCGATGAATTCTGCAACGGAATGCTGCCCGGACACACCTTTTACGGCTATTTTCCAGGGGGTGCATCCGGCGGTATTTTACCTGCGTCGCTTGGAGATTTACCGTTGGATTTCGACACGCTTCAGGAACATGGTTGTTTTATCGGATCAGCCGCAGTAATTGTGTTTTCTGAACAGGATAAAGCTCGAAAATTGGCACTAAACGCGATGCGTTTTTTTGAACATGAATCTTGTGGGCAATGCACGCCATGCCGGGCAGGAACAGCTAAAGCTGTTCCTTTGATGGAAACTGAAACATGGAATCAGCCACTTTTAGAAGAGCTATCACGGACAATGGAAGATGCTTCGATTTGCGGTTTGGGTCAAGCTGCACCTAATCCATTACGTAGCGTTATGAAATATTTTCCAGAGGAGGTGTAAAAATGGAGACAATTTCTTTTGAGCTAGACGGACAGGCAATTGATGCCTTACCTGAAGAGACGATTTTACAGGCTGCTGATCGTTCAGGGATTGCCGACATTCCTCGACTTTGCTACAAAAAAGGCTACCGCTCCGACGGTAATTGCCGGTCATGTGTCGTAGAAATTGAGGGTGAGCGCGTGCTTGCACCATCATGCTGCCGTCACCCGCAGCAGGGTATGAAAGTGAACAGCAAAAGCGAACGTGCAATTCATTCGCAAAAAATGGTGCTGGAACTTTTGCTTGCCGATATGCCGGAATCCGGTAAATCTCCTTACACTCCAAATTCCGAACTGGATGAGTGGGTGGAAAAACTTGGATTAATCAACTCTCGATTTTCTGGAAGAATCCAGCCAGTTTTGGATGAATCACATCCTGCAATGTCCGTTAATTTGGATGCCTGTATCCAGTGCACACGCTGCGTGAGAGCCTGCCGGGAAGAGCAGGTAAATGATGTCATCGGCATGGCTTTTCGTGGCTCTCATTCTGAGATTGTTTTTGATCTGGGTGATCCAATGGGAGACAGCACTTGCGTAGCTTGCGGAGAATGTGTACAGGCCTGCCCGACTGGTGCATTGATGCCAGCAAATAATGTGGGTTTGATTAAAGCAGACAAAAAGGTTGAATCAGTTTGTCCTTACTGCGGTGTAGGATGTTTGCTTTCCTATTATGTCAAAGACGGAAAACTGTCATATGTAGATGGACGTGAAGGCCCGGCGAATCATCAACGCTTGTGCGTAAAAGGACGTTTTGGTTTTGATTATGTACATCACAAAGATCGCTTAAAAAATCCCTTAATACGTAGAAAAAATGTTCCCAAAATCACGAAACTACTTCAACCAAGTGATTGGCAAACAGTTTTCAGGGAAGCCACCTGGGAAGAGGCTCTTGACTTTGCTGCCAGAGGTTTTCTAAACATCAGAGCTGACACTGGCTCTCAGGGTTTAGCTGCTTTAGGATGCGCAAAAGGGAGCAACGAAGAAGCATATCTGATGCAGAAACTTGTTCGCACTGGATTCGGCACAAACAACATCGACCACTGTACACGTCTTTGTCATGCTTCATCAGTCAGTGCACTGCTTGAAGGCATAGGCTCAGGCGCTGTTTCAAATCCATTTACTGATGTAACAGATGCGGAAGTGATTTTACTAATTGGTGCCAATCCAACTGGTAATCATCCGGTGGCCGCCACATTTATGAAAAATGCGGTAAAAGCTGGGAAAAAACTGATCCTGATGGATCCACGCAACACAGATTTGTCACGGCACGCAACTTACAATCTTCAATTTCGCCCTGACACTGACGTGGCGATGTTAAATTCCTTGATGTACGTGATTATTGAAGAAAATCTATGTAACGAAAAATACATTGCCGAGCACACCACAGACTTTGAAAAACTGAAGGAAAATGTTATAAATTACAGTCCTGAATCTATAGCGCCAATTTGTGGCATTCAGGCAGAAACGTTACGGGAAGTTGCACGAGTTTTTGCCACAGCCAAAGCCTCAATCATTCTCTGGGGTATGGGAATTTCTCAGCACATTCACGGCACGGACAACGCCCGTTGCCTAATTTCATTGACACTAATGACTGGACAAATTGGCAGGCCCGGAACAGGTCTACACCCTCTACGTGGACAAAATAACGTGCAGGGGACATCTGATATGGGCTTGATTCCAATGTTTTTTCCGGACTATAAATCTGTGACAGATCCAGATTCAAAACAATGGTTTGAAAATTTTTGGGGAACCTCGCTTAATCCCAAAACTGGACTGACTGTTGTTGAAATTGTTGATGCTGTACATTCCGGAGAAATCAAGGGGATGTACATACAAGGAGAAAACCCTGCTATGTCAGATCCGAATTTAAATCATGCCCGAGAAGCACTGGTTTCGCTGGATCATTTAGTGGTACAGGATATTTTCCCGACGGAAACTGCTGGCTTTGCAGATGTAATTTTGCCAGCTTCCGCATTTCCGGAGAAGAGCGGAACATTTACCAATTCTAACCGCCAAGTACAGCTCGGACGACAGGCAATCGATCCTCCCGGAGAGGCACGTCAAGACTGGTGGATCATTCAGGAAATCGCCCTACGTCTTGGGCTCAACTGGAGTTACAAAAGCCCAGAAGATATTTTCGCAGAAGTCCGGGCAGCAACTCCCAGCATGGCCGGTATCACTTGGGAACGTTTAAAAAGTGAGCATTCCGTGACTTACCCTTGCATAACTGAAGGAGATCCCGGAGAGCCAATTGTTTTCCAAAACGGCTTTCCAACAAAAAACAAAAAGGGGCGTTTTGTCCCTGCAAAATTCACCCACGCGGATGAATTACCGGATGAGAAATTCCCTTTCGTTTTTATAACGGCTCGACAGTTGGAACATTGGCACACTGGCAGCATGACACGTCGAGCAGTAGTTTTAGATAAAATCGAACCGAATCCTGTCATTAGTATTCATCCTGATGATCTGCAAAAATTAGGGGTGGCAGATGGTGAATCAGTAACTGTTGAATCTCGTCGAGGCAAAATTTCAGCGTTTGCCCGCCAAGATTTTGGTGTTCAGCAAGGAAATATTTTTATGGCATTCGCTTACAATGAAGCTGCCGCCAATTTAATCACCACAGCAGCGCTGGATCCTTCTGGAAAAATTCCGGAAGTAAAATTCTGCGCGGTGCGAATGTCTGCAGGCGGGAATCCGGAAATGCGGATCGGCTAACGGTTTGCATTTTAACTGTTTACCTCCTGAGGTTCTGCGGGTATCTTTCCCCTTAGTCCAGAAAGAACCTTTTTCCTCTTGTTTTCTGGTCTTGCCTTGATTAGAATCGATATTATTACTATTGATAAAATTTCTATTGCTGCAGCATTTGCGCCGCTGTTTCCTGTTGCTTGATAAAAACAGTAGAAGTTTCGGCAAGCCTAATTTGAGCAAAGCAAAATGTAGTGTGCGGGAACATCCGTGTAATAAATGCGGAAGATAATTAAAATAAATCAAGTCCATTTGAGTTTTGGCATTACTTCTGTATAACCTCCCCAAGATGTACAAAATTCTTAAAAATACTGTTTTTTACACACACAATTACTCAGGTCAAAATCCTACTTATTTCAAAAAAATAATTTTTGAATGCCGATGCACAGATAGTGCTTTGACTAGGTGAGATAAAAAACCAAGGGAAATTAGATGTTAAACAAATTTGCAGGTTATTTTACCCAGGATTTAGCGATTGATTTAGGAACAGCAAATACTCTGGTTTACACTAAACAACGTGGGATTGTAATCCGCGAACCCTCAGTGGTGGCAGTGCAAAAAGACAGCCGCGGGAGGATTCAGGTACTTGCTGTTGGTGAGGAAGCCAAACAAATGCTGGGTCGAACACCGGGTTCAATTACGGCTATCCGGCCAATGAAGGACGGCGTTATTTCAGACTTTGATATAACACAGGAAATGCTGCGCTACTTCATCAGGCAAACTCAAAGCAAGTTTACTTTCTTTCGCTTTAAACCGCGTATTGTTGTCGCCGTTCCTTCAGGAATTACCCAAGTTGAACGCCGTGCTGTCAAGGAAGCGGCAGAATCTGCCGGAGCAAGAGAGGTTTTTCTCATCGAGGAGCCAATGGCCGCCGCACTTGGTGCTGGATTACCGGTCACTGAAGCCAGCGGCAGCATGATTGTCGATATAGGCGGCGGAACCACAGAAGTTGCTGTGATTTCCCTGGCCGGAATAGTTTATAGTGATTCTGCTCGGGTAGGCGGTGACAAAATGGATGACAGCATCACTGAATATATCAAACAGAAATATAATCTGCTGATTGGTGAACGCAGTGCAGAAGAAATAAAAATCAGTATCGGGTCTGCATTTATAAAAGATGACCCCAGATCCTACGAGGTACGCGGACGTGATCTGGTGACCGGAATACCTAAAACACTGGTTCTTGGCGAAGAAGAGATACAGGAAGCTCTCAGTGATGTTTGCGGACAAATAGTAAAAACCATCCGAAATGCCTTGGAATCTACACCTCCGGAACTGGCAGCAGACATAGTTGACCGTGGAATTGTTCTGGCCGGTGGAGGTTCATTGCTCTCTGGCATGGAAGATTTGCTCCGTCAGGAAGTCGGTCTGCCGATTTTTCATGCAGAAGATCCTCTCACCAGTGTTGCAGTTGGTACAGGAAAAGTTCTTGATGAAATTGATCTGCTTGCAACAATTGAGCTGGCATCTTAAAAACTAGAAACCAATCTCTGATTTCTAGTTTCTAGCCTCCAACCTCCAGCACAAGCGAATTCAAACAGGCGAAACCCGCGCACACTCCGCCCTCATTGACGTTCTCTGCCTTGGTGCGAACCAGATAACCTACGTCATGGTTGCTCTTCAGCACTCCATTATCCGCAAAACAAATTCCATAGCGTCCTATCTCGCTCACACAAGTCAAAGTTTCTGCATGGCCGTTCACCACTAATATTGCTGAATGGATCTGCGCCCGGATTTTCTCCATCAAAATATAAGCATTTTGTTCATCCTGCCGTATGGCGGCCAATGTTTTTGGAATTTCCCTGCCAAAATAATTATTCCCGCCACCCTCCCGTTGAGGTTTGAGTACATAATTTTCAGGATTCCCGGAGACCCATTCAGCAGCCGGCATTTCTCCTTCAGGAGTCTCAATAATTTCATCAAGGGTGTGCATTTTAGCAAATGTTTTTAAGAGACGCTGCGATATTTCAGCAGAGATGAAAGAGGATAATATTTCTGGACGGGTCAAGACCTGTTGAATTTTTTTCATACCTGCAAGCTGCATCGGCAAATCCGGAACCTGAATTGTTGATGAGGCTTCAATCAGCTGGCGGCCCTTGACTGCTTCAATCGTTTGATAATCATCAGGTGTGTATCCGGCACGGTAGTAACTGAGGGCGACTGTTTTTCCATCCAAAACAAGGTGGCCTTGACGCAGGCTTCCTTCCTCAAATACATCAGCCAAAGTTTTCCGGACAGTAGGAATTTTATGCTCATCCCATAAAAGCTGTTCCAGCCCCATTTGATCAAAACGGTTGCCCTCTGTGGGTTGAGAAATCAGCAGCATCACACTGTCCGGCGAGTCGTAGTCACATACTGCCTGGGCGAAGGCATCAACGACAGGACCCAGCGGATTGTTGGGAACTATTTCTGGTAATTGATCTTTCTCAAATAAATTCCTGTGTAATCGCGAAAGCTGAGTTATTAAATAAGGGAAACTGGCTGAGACTGTGTTCAGTTCAACATGACTAAGTGCTGACCCAGCAGGAGTAGTTTCTGCGGAAATACTGACCTCTCTCAATTTTCTATCTTCATTTTTTATCAAAAAGAAATCATTTCGCTGCACCAGCAGTTGTTTGCTCTGAGTAATTTCCTCAGTTCTGCAATCCAGAAGCATGCGCAAAAAAGAATCGATTTCAGCAATTGGTTCCAAATGATGCTCAAGAAACTCCCAGTTTTGAGAAATACCAATCATCAACTCGCTGAACGGTGCAGTCAATTCTGTCATTTCCTGCAGGTCGTATGCAGAAATTGAGAATGGACTCAGTGAAAACGGGGCGTGTGTGAGCTGTCCTTCAGGCAAATATTTAAGGATACCAAAAAGCTTTGCGCGCTCTATCGCATTTTCAATCAACTCTTTTTGCACTTGTGTTTGCTTTAAATTTTCGGTAATTTTAGACGATCAGAGGCGACGTGGCCGAGCGGTTAGGCAGAGGTCTGCAAAACCTTGTACAGCGGTTCAAATCCGCTCGTCGCCTCCAGTTCCTTTTTCCCTGCCTGGGTGGCGGAACTGTTAGACGCAAGGGACTTAAAATCCTTCCAAAGTTTGGCATCATTGTCTCTAAAAGTAAAGTTTGGTATCATTCAGAACCAGACAATATTAAGGCACACACATCCATATATGACCTAGAAGTACATCGATGATGTTGAGTTCGATCTAAACAAGGTCTCTAACTGCCTCTGAGAATGTGAGGGTGTGGTGGTAGTAATTGAAGAACTATCAACATTTATAAAGTCAGTCCTATACTGGAAATGCCTGGGTGGCGGAACTGGTAGACGCAAGGGACTTAAAATCCCTCGGTGGTAACACCGTGCCGGTTCGAGTCCGGCCCTAGGCACCAAAAAAATCAGCTGAAGCTTCTAAATCGTTTGCTGCAATTCAGTTGACGGTTTTATAACCCTCGCTCCCGCGTGGATCCAAACCTTATTTTTGACTGCGTTCTCAATCTTGTGCAATATGCTGCTTTTAACAGACTGACCTTTTACAGACAAGTGGTTAGATTCCATTTTTGCTCATTATACTTGATGAGCGTGTAAAAAGTCAAAATACCGCAGCTTGTGTACAATTTCTGCGAAGCTTGACCTCGACCTGATAGTAGAGCAGGAGTCAATTTTTTCGGGTAAGTGCAAGTTCCTTGTTGCCCATTTCCGCAAAAATGGTAACTTTTTGCAAGTTTGACACTTGATAATTACCATTAACAACAGCCTACTATGAAAAACAAGCTATTCAGTTTCCTGATTATAACAGTCCTCAGTCTCTTTTTTACTTCCTCTGTTTTCGCCTTTGGTCCAGACAGAAGGCAGGATCAGTTTGGAACAATACCAGGATATCTCGTTATTCCTGCACCTTATGTCTATCCAGGACTTGGAAAAGGCTGGATGCTCATAGGTTATGGCGGAAATATTTTAGACACCAATGTAGATGCGTTTGTAGTTGCATTCACTGGAGACGCAGAGGGTTACATCAGTTCTGTGGAGGAAATTTTTGTCATTCCCAAATATTTTTACTTATCTGCAATGCATTTAAATGTCAAAAAATTTGGTATCAACATGTACAGCAGCCGGGGGATGGAAAGTGAAAAAGATGATTTCAACATCTTCGTTGGTGATAAGTACATTCTCAACAAACTCGAAACAACTTTGAGTTTACAGGAACGCAGAATAGAGATCTCATTGTATTCACAAAATGAAAATGGACGGACCACAGAGATTAGGGATGCAAAAGGCGAAAACCCACAGACAATAGCAGAACCAATATTGATGAATGGGCAGAGGAATGGAGCAGTGATCCATCTGGACTGGACAGATGACCTAAAAGATCCACGTGAAGGTTTGCGTTTTAAAAGTAACACAGAATTCATTCCCGCAGTTAACACAGGATCTCCGGAATACAATATTTTTTCTTACGGACTGACCTACTATCTGCCAATTTTCGAAGAGAGTACCTGGGCCTTTCACTATTTTCGTTCTGATGCTCATGTTAAAACTGAAGGTAACTTGAATTTAAAATCTCTTTTGATCAGCAGCGGATTGACAGAAACACAGGCTGATACATGTATTTTGTATCCTACTGTTACCGGATGTGCAGCACAGATTTCGAGAGCACAAAACACAATCAAAGCCAATAAAAATGGAACAGCTCATCCTTTGGGAGGACAAGACCGGCTCCGTTCTTATCCCAATGGAAGATATCAAGCAGCACACACGCAGTTTTACGGCAGTGAGTTCCGCTGGAACTTCAATACGAGCCAGGACGTGATTGATCTGATTGTTTTCAGTGACGTGATGGAAGCCCTGCAGGCTACAGTTTTCTGGGAGCAGGGAAGCGTTGCTGAGGAAAAATCTGACCTTGGAAAAATCAATCGTTCGTCCTACGGAACAGGAATCCGCTTGATCGGCGGTTCGGGAAATGTGTACCGCTTTGAAGCCTCAACGGGCAACGAAGGATCAGAAATACTGCTTATATTTCAGTATCCCTGGAGCGGCGAGACAAACTGATTATTGAACTATTACCAGAATCAATCCCCCGTAGAGTAAAAGCATTTTTTGTACTGATTTCAATTTTATCTTCGAGAATCGTGTCTCTTGGATTTGTAATCAGTTCAAACATGAGGAAGCAACACAATTTTTGGAGCTGCTAAGCGTCCACCGTTGAGATCTGAGAAAGCGGAAGCTCCTTCTGCAAGTGGACGCTCCTCGATCCATGTAAGATCTCCCAATGTTCCGGAGTGCAACTTTTGCAAGGCTGCCTGTAAGTCTCTATGTGTGTAGGTATAGGTACCGATGACGGTAATTTCTGAAAGGGTAATCTTCCGGAAATCGCAATCACCTGAACCATGCTGCAATCCAATGTGCATCAACACACCTCCGGGACGCACTGCACGAATTGACATGCTACGTGTCGTTTCCATTCCTACCGCATCAATCACCAGCTCAAAACTATTATTAATGTTTTCTGGTTCCTGATCCGGATCAAAAACATTACAGCATCCAATCTGTATGGCTGTTTCTCGGCGTAGGGGATTGGTGTCACAGAGCAGTATTTCCAGACATCCTTGGGAACGCAAAAGCAATGCGGCCAGTAAACCGACCGAGCCTCCGCCAATGACGAGTGCCCGTCCCTCGGATATTGGACGATGTAACGATCGTTGTGCAAGATGAAGGGCGTGAAGCGAGGTTGCCGCAGGTTCGGTGAGAGCGGCGTGGACAGGATTCATTCCCTCTGGCATCGGTATCAGGTTTTTCTCATGAATAGTGATATACTCAGCAAAGGCTCCTGGATAATTCATGCCGATAAGTTTGCGCTCCGCACAAAGGTTGTTACGCCCGTCACGGCAATCCTTGCAGGTTCCACAGGTTATAAGTGGATTCAACACCACACGTTGCCCGGTTTGGTTTCCAGAAACCACTATCCCAGCGGCTTCGTGTCCAAGAATTAGTGGTGGTACCCTGCGGGCATCTTCACCATGGTAGGCATGCATGTCTGAACCACAAATTCCCACAGCATCTATAAGGATTTTAGCTTCCCCTCTAGCAGGTTCTGGTGAAGGCTCATCACGATAGGTGACCTTGTTTGCGCTGGTGTAAACAAGTGCTTTCATATGTTTCTGTTCATTTTGCAAAAAACCCTCCATCAACATAGATGGTCTGTCCTGTGAGATAATCCGAAGCCGAAGATGAGAGAAACATCTTCCTCACCTGTTCTCGGATTCTTTTTGGTTTTTTCAGAAATTCAGTAGCCATCAGTCAGTTCTTGAAAAAATGGAGAAAAATGGAGTTTTGGATTGGTAATAGAAACTGTGTAAAATTTAAAGGATTACCAGTAACTCATAGCAGCACGGAAGAGTTCTTTCAATTCTTCACGGGAGATCGGCATCGGGCCGTTATCAATCAGACGTTTCTGTGGGTAAGAGCGATCTGTAAGCGCATCCAGATCCTCCACCGAATAACCGACTCCAGAGAGTCCGTTAGGAATACCAGTATCCCTCATCATTCCGATAATTTGATCAGCAAGTATGTCCCCTCCATTTTCAACCTTCGTATCTGTGAGATCTGCGCCCATGGCGGATGCAGCTTTCCAGTGTCGTTCGGAACATGCCGGGCCAGTTTTGCGAAAGACTGCTGGAGAGTTGACAATTACGGAAATTCCGTGAGGTACCATCGGATGGTCTTCTGGCCAGCCTTTGGGAGAGTAATCCTTAGCAAGACCTGCAACAGCGTAGGACATCCCGTGTGGGAGATGACAACCCGCATTTCCGAAACCGATTCCGGCAAGCATCCCGGCGAACATTAATGCGTCATAATTTTCATCAACAGGATCATTGACTGCCTGTACAATATGACTTCCTATAAGGTTTATCGATTCCAAGCAAGCAACGTCGCTGTATGGGTTAGCTCCTTGACTGAGAGGACGTTTTTCTGAAGATTCCGGAGCTGGTCGATGCGTGTATGGCCGTGCTGTTATTGATTCGCAGGCGTGACTAAAGACATCGAAACCATTTGCTGCTCGGACGAGAGGCGGCAAAGAGGACAATACACTGGGGTCAAGTACTCCGAGATTAGCACGTATCTTCGAGTTAACAATTCCTGTTTTTGCCTCCATCTCGAGCAGGTCGAAAATCGCAATTCCTGTGCACTCACTGGCTGTACCGAAAGTTGTTGGGCAGGCGATGTGTGGTTTGAGTTCACCGGGAACCGGAACTGCCCTGCCAATTGGCGCATTCACATAATCGAGAAAATCGGCAGGATAAGAGGAATATAGATTCGAGGCTTTGCAGGTGTCCATAACCGAGCCACCTCCAACGGAAACAAAACCATCGAACTTGCCTTCACTAGCGAATTTGGAACCCTGCTTGAAAGAGATATCTGTCGGCTCGACGGCAACCTGATCATACACCTCAAAATCCAGTCCACTTGAACTGAGTGATTCAATGACTTTGGCGACTGGTTCCAGCTGGACAACTCGAGGGTCTGTGTAAACAGCCACCCGACTCATGCCCAGCCCCTTGGCATCATCCCCGACTTCCTGAAGCGACCCGCGTCCAAACTTGATTTTGGGAGCTTCAACAGAAAAAATGCGGTCACCACCAGGCTTATGTGTGAAGTAACTTGAGAAACTCATGGATTCCTTAGAAATAAAATTGTTGTAGAAGAAATATCTGCCTTTATATCTGCTCTTGGAGACAAAGTGATTTTTGCTTGAAGCATTATTTTAATAAGTAGCTTCATAACTATTTCTTGCCGATAAAATTATCCTTATCTGAACCAATTTTAACTGTCTCCCCTGTCTCTGTAAATGTTCTTGTTACATCTACTGAGCCATAGATTATCAAAGCATGGACTTCCTCATCAGTATCATTTATAAGTTCATGCTGAACATTTGATGAAATAAATGTTGAGTCATAACTATTGCAGATCACCTCTTGGTCACCATTCAAGATAATTTTCAACGCACCTTTTATGATGGTCACTTGCTCTTCAGTATTATGGGAATGGTCAGGTACTGATGTTTTGGGAGGGATAAAAGTTATTCCAGAATGTATATTGCGTGCCCCTATTTTCTTACTCGCAATTAAGTGATTGACTATTCCGCGCCCGCGAGGAATTTTTGGAACCTCAGAAAAAGGCAGATGATTTATAACTGTTTTCATAATAAAGGCTGCTTAGTTGTCTATAAAAGATTCAGAGGATTATTTGGACTATAATGATTCTAGTCCTATTTGCAAAATCGGTATTAAATTAATAGATTTGTGTCAATGACTTGTGTGGAAAACCTTTGAGATTATGCCCCATTTACCAGAGACTTTAATAAAAGACAAATAGTCAGTGTATTGGTTTTTCAAGATCATGCATTCCACTTTGGCCATAGCCGTTGTTGGGCTTGATATATCAACCATAATTATTTTGTCGTCACGTTTTTCTCCTATGCTTGCAGGAGATTGACGTCCTGCAATTCGTTCTCGAAATCCTACCATATCAATGCTGACAATTTTGCCATCGGCTACAGAATTGACAGTAGCTTCTGGGAGAAAAACTGTTTCAATAAGGTTTGTGTCACCATTGTAAAGAAGGTCCAGATATCTCCTGAGGACATTTTCGATTTGGAGGATATTATCTGAAATGTGGCTTTGCTCCTTCATTGGCTTTACGTTTACGATGACAATGCTCGTTTAATAATCTTCTTATTTTGTCCATCCTGCAGAATAAAAAACTGCTTAGTGAAACAATAATACCAAGACCGGAAATACTACAAAGATAAGGATGGCATCAAACAAAATCCAATATAGTTAAAAAGCAACTCATGTTATCTTTCATAAACTATTCTGGCGGGAAGTATCGAGCAGAAGAATTAAAATGTCAAGGAGTGATTTGTCTTCAATTATAGATTTTTCATTATCATCATTACAGGGCAGTCTAAATGATGGTTCATCACTTCTTCTTCATCTACTCTTTGCCATCTCGGTATATAATTAAAAGTAATTGTTTCACGCCATCTCAACCCGTAGATTCTGGTAAACCAACCGGTAAAAATAGCCAGAGCAATATATGGAAATGCAATCACCGCAAATGACGGACTACCTTCAAATCGTGACAAAACATACTTCAACGAAACAAGTTGCTTTTATAATGATGTAATTCACTCTTGTGGCTTATCTACATAATCCTCAGCATTCTGCAAAAGGGTAAAAAATCTACCATACGAAATATTAATTGCTAAACTCATCTGAACTTGCAACCAAAGAGGTACTATTAGCACTAAACCGCCACCATAGGCCCATCCGGCCCATTCTTTGGATTTATAAAATGACCTAATCATCACATTCCTTTCTCATTTCTTTATGAGTCATCGAATTAGTAAAGCCATCATTATACTTATCATTTCGATGGTTCTAAACCAGCAATCTTTCGCAGAGTCAAGTAAATAGCAGTCCAATCATTCCTACCTTGTCCACTCGATTGAGCGATAGAGTATGATTGACGAGCAGCTGCACCCAAGAAAGCAGGTGTATGATGCTTGGCCATAGTTTCCAGCGCCAGCCCCAAATCTTTATGGGCCAGATCAATCATAAATCCTGGTTTGATATTCCCTGAGAGGACCTGATCGGGATACGTTGCGTTCATATGTCCCCGACCGGCAGTTGTTTCGCGCATCACCTCTATTGCGAGATTAACATCTAGTCCGCTGGCTTCAGCCAGAGTTAACGTCTCTGCAGTAAGGACATTGAGTGAAGTAGACTGGTAATTATTCACTATCTTCATGCGTGATCCCATCCCCACAGACCCACAGTGAACTATCTTGTCACCAAGGAGATCCAGTAATGGACGTGCATGTTCAAGGTCTGATTCAGAGCCACCTACCATGAACAACAGTGTCCCCTCTACTGCATTTCGTGCCAACCTTCCGACTGGAGCATCAATCATTCTGCGCTTGGTGGTAGCAAGTTTTCCTGCAATCTCATCAGTGTCCGCTGGCAAAATGGTGCTAGTATCTATGAGCAAGGTTTTCTCAGACATCGATTGGGCAAAACCCTCGTCCCCAAAGGCGGCTTGATAAACCTCCTTACCACTTGGAAGCATCGTAAAGATGAACTCGGCGTCATTAGCTGCGCCTGCTGGAGAATCTGCTGCTATAGCATTATCCTTTTTAATGGACTCAAGCGCTTCAGGGCGGACATCAAATGCTCGAACAATATGCCCCCCTTTCAACAAATTTCTGGCCATGGGTTCACCCATTACACCCAGTCCGATAAATGCTACTTTTGACATGGTAATTCCTCCTGACTTAAGTTGGATATGAGTACCGGTGTTAACAGTATACTATTAATTGAAGTGATCATCGTTATTTATCCTGATAATAGTTAATCATGAATTCAGATACTTGTATTTTTTCCAACAAAGCGGACTATTGAAATAAATAAATTGGACTTGACCATGCCTGATGGCCGTCTTCCTGTGTGACACAGACATATAAAGGATTGTCTCCCGAAGAAATCAACGGTATTTTTCGCTCCAGAACAAGGTGATGATGTGGGTTTGTATCCGGCAGACGAACAAGGCGTATATGGCGATCCAAACCTCCAGCATCAATACGTTTCTCTTGAAAACCAATGTCAGCGACAGATACAGTACAATTTGCATGGGCGGTTTCAATTGTTATCGTCCCTGCCTGAGGATCTTTCAACATACAGTCGAAACCACCAAATCCACCTGTGGTTATGGCTTTCCATTCCAAGTGGCCAGGATTAGGTTGTTGAATAGTTTTCTCAAGGTTATACAAATTAATTGGTGTGAATGCTTCAATTGTGTTGCCGTCTATCGAAGCACATCCGTCCCAAACGGTTTCTCGACCTCGTCCACGATATTCTGCACCTGCCCAGATTACCCGAATACGATTACCAAGTTCTGCCTTTTTGTATGGTCGTACAGTTTCAAGCACCTTCAGACCATTGCGTACTTCGAGCTTTTCAATCGGGGCCGAAGCTATTATCTCAACACGAAGGATCACATCACTATCTGCGGTTTGCACAATGTCTCCCATAATACACTCTAGCGTACTCTCGACCTCAGTATCTCCCAACTTCGGGTCTTCGATGAAGCGGGTTCCAGGATTATTCATTAGCACCCCCACATCCATGTACATGCGGTTTCCAGTGGTACCATAATGATGTCTGCGCAACAGTGATTCCCAAATCATCTCACGGGTCAACTTGCGTGCCAGAATACAAGTCAGTCCACCATAGGAACCGAACATAGACGCGCCGGGATAACTTGCTCCAGGGCGACCCTTGTGTCCATCACTGTTGCTCACGATTCCCACTCTGTACCCAAAGCGCAGAGCATCTTGTAACAGCCATTCAAATGTACCCCAGGCGGAATGAATTTCCACTGAGCGTTCCAGATTGCCTTCATGCGACTGTATGTCTGCATAACGTCCTCCTACATGAGCAAAAACAATTGTTTTAGTTTCTTTGAGGGCCAGAAATAAATCATCTGAACTGTTGCAATCGTTATTAAGGTCCGTCAAATCGGGAACCAAGACATGTGAACTTCTACGGATGGGTTCTCCCTCTTGAAAAAAGAGTACATTACGATCTCCCCCTAAGCCTGTGTTACCGGACCATTCATATCCTGGAAAGGTAACTAACTCTCCCTCGTCAAGGAACTGTTGCGTCATACTCTGTATTTTTTCCCAAAATTCGTTTGTAATCTGAAAATCGTTGCCTTGATGGACAATTACATCTAAACCTGCCTTGTCACGAGCGAAGGCAAAATAGTCATAGATCGAGTTAGTACCAATGGTTTCTTCAGACTGCCCATGTAGCTCGCCCCAAAAAGGTACTAGCTCGGAGTGTTCGATAATTCGCATTGGGTTCGAACGGGTCACGTGGTCACCTTTAGCATCATGCAGTTCTACACTGAGGTCCCCAGTAACAGGCACTGAGAGCCCTTCAAAAAACAGAACCCCGTCTTTCAGAGATACGTCAATTGTCTCAGAAGGCAGACCGTTTACTGATTGGGTGGGGGAGAAGCGAAGGCGAAAATCCGTTTGGTCCGCAGGATTACCCCAGCGGTCTTCAGCCTTAAGTTGGAGACGGAACGATTCGTTCACACGTCGCATTGTCGGAAGTTGGGCTTTCCACTTTGCTACTGCTCCTGGAACAATGGACAAGACAGGCGACTCCTGCACTTCAATGTACTGACATGTCGCAAAAGCATCAACCAAGACCTTGAACTCAAATGTCTCTTCGCAAAATGTTTGCATACGCATGCCAGGGCAACCACTAATGGGATCGCCATAGTGGACAAGGAGTTGGTCTCCCTCACGAAAAAAACCTTTAACTACCTTGATGTAAAGCGTTTTATCCCATGGTCGAATGTTGGCTTTTGGATCAAAGCGATACTCCAGAGTGGCACCATTGCTGGCCACAATGCTGACGTAATTCGGCTGATCTGGAGCAGTGAATTGTGGCCGTCCCATGTCTGTAGCAAAACGAGTACAGATTTTTATGCTGCCTGTATCGTCAATTCCAAAATACCCGGCAGTGTAAGTGATCGTGAAATTGATTGACTCACCTGCAACTACTGATTCAGTTAAAGAAATGGAGGCTGAGCCGATCCGGTCTTGAATTGAGTTAAGATTCATTACTTAGTTCAAACATCTTTGCAGTGGAAAAGTCAGCTTCGGAATTCAGGAAAAATGTAATGCAGCTAACTTAACAATTATTCAGGCTAGACTCACCAATTTCTTATGAAGATATGCTTCAACACCTTCAATACCGCCTTCGTATCCATATCCACTGTCTTTGAATCCTCCATAAGGTAAATCACTCGGTACTGGTGCAGCAGAATTGACAGCAATACCTCCTGATTCAAGCGATTCTACAAGAATCTCTGTAGTCTTATCCGATTGAGTGAAGACATAAGCAGCCAAACCGTAAGGCAGGGCGTTGGCTTTTGAAATCGCCTCTTCCAAAGAGTCAAAAGGAATAATCGGGGCTACTGGCCCAAATGGCTCTTCTCGCATTATTTCCGATTCTTCAGGAACATCAACTAGGATTGTGGGTTCCCAAAAATAACCAATGTCTCCCCAGCGCTTTCCACCAGTCAGCAATTGTGCTCCCGATTTTACAGCATCCTGGACGAAATTTTCCATCGAATCTATTCTCCGAATATTCGCCATTGGTCCCATAGTAGTTTCTTCTTCAAGACCGTCACCCAAACGTTGTGATTTCGCTGCTTCGACAAAGCCATTGACGAAAGAGTCATAGTGACTGCGATGAACAAAGAAACGACTTGGAGCAATGCAAACCTGGCCTGAATTTCGAAACTTGAAGGCAGTAAGAGTAGAGAGTGCGGTATCGAGATCAGCATCCTCACATACGATTGCTGGAGAATGTCCTCCAAGCTCAAAAGTACATCTTTTAAGTCCGGAAGAAGCAAGACCGGCGAGTTGCTTGCCAACAGGGACAGATCCCGTAAAACTGATTTTGCGAACAATGTCAGAAGCAAATAATTTTTCCGAAATTTCTGCAGGTACACCAAAAACTAGATTGACTACACCTTCAGGAAGACCTGCATCGGAAAGAGCACGGACAAGTGATACTGCAGTACCCGGAGTCTCTTCAGAGGCTTTCAAAATCATGGAACAACCTGCGGCTAACGCCGGTGCGAGCTTCCTGGCCGGTAGAAAAGCCGGAAAATTCCAGGGAGTTAATCCGAGGGCGACACCCACAGGTTCAACTCTCACGCTTTGCCGAAGCCCAGTTGGTCTTAGTACAGATCGTCTCTCAAGATTCTCAATTCCCAGTTCAGCGTTCCATCTGAAGGTTTCCACGGTGCGCAGCATTTCTCCCTGTGCTTCCCTGAGCGGTTTGCCCTGTTCCATGGTGATGATACGGGCTATCTGTTCACTTCTTTCTTCAA
>JAKUUI010000027.1 GCA_022448485.1 SAR324 cluster bacterium | reverse complement strand
TTTTAAAACGCTCCACCAATTCTGTAAATGTATGTCGCTGAGCTTCAATTATATTTTTATACAGGCCCTCTTTTATTTCAGTCTCTGTCTTAGCTGCCCAATCTCTCGCATCAGTAAGTCGATCAAAAGTTTTGAAAACAGGTTTGTGTCCCTTTATACGAATTTTAGCAGTATAGGACGGTTTTCCATTCTTCTCTCTCTTATGAAAACTAGCCATTTTATCCCTTCCAAATGAGTCTTTAAGATTACTAAGGATATTATAGGCTAAAAGAAGAGAACATGCAACAAATGATTTACAGTCCGTTAGTTTTATCTCATTATTTATTGATATTATTTAACATTTTTATTGGAACGAAGATAATGTTCCATTTTTGTTCCAATGGCTAATATTATTAGACTCAAAGAACACCTATTTTAGTTGTTAACTAAGGTAACAAACGGAAATATAAAGATTGTTTTTTTATGGAAGGAAAGGTAAGCTATTTTCTAAGATTGGAACGTAAGTGGAACGAGAGGAGTTTTTGCGGAAATTATTAATTGAAGGAATATCGCTCTAAAAGCTGATATCTGGCGGAGGGAGAGGGATTCGAACCCCCGAAGACCTTGCAGCCTTAACGGATTTCAAGTCCGTCGGTTTCAACCACTCACCCATCCCTCCGAGTGCGATCATTCTCTATAAAATGTTGTAATTTCTCAAGTCTGAATTCAAAATACTGTGGAGCTTTTCAAAATTTTTCACTCAAAACCGAATGGAACTCGGAGATTCCGGAATCTTAAACCTGGAAAGTAAAGTGCAGTTCGGGGATCTAAAAATTGAGTTATTTATACTTGAGTGCGTGCTCAAAAACTTTTAGTGTTTCAGAGAGCATTTTTTGGGGATTGAAACGAATTTCTGCATCACGACGAGCACCCCGACCAAGACGGTTGCAGAGTTTAGGATTTGACAGAATTTTACGCAACTCGTCCGTAAGCGCTTCCGCTGTTTTCAGTTTGGCCAGCATTCCATTTTTTTCGTGCTGGACAATCTCCGGGAGACAACCTGTCGGGAATGCAACCACAGGAGTTGCCACTGAAAAAAATTCTACAGCCACCCTGCAGATAACTTCAGATTCCACAGAACTAACCACACCTGCGTCAGCAAATTCCATTAACTGCCGGATATCCTCACGCTCCGTAATGAGCCGTACATGTGCTTTGAGTTTGAGTCTGCGGATATCATTGTGGAGTGCCTGCATTTCCGGCTCATTTTTGACGGTGTCTCGATACGGCATAAGCAGCACCAAATCCGGAAAATCAGCCAGCAATTGACTTAAACACTGAAGAAGGATGCGCTGTCCCTTGACCGGCCGGATTCGCCCGACGACTGCCAGAACTTTGGCTTTTTGGGGTATTTCAAATTCATTCCGGTAGTCTATTGGCGGGTGCAGTGGTAATTCTGGACAATCAACCGGATAATAAATTGTTTTCAGCTTTTCCGGTGATATTGAAACTGCATTCAGCAGACGCTCTGCAACTATTTCTCCTGCAGTAATATAACACTCAGTCCAGTCCGTGTGCATTTTTCGATTCAGCCAATGTTGAAGCAATGGTCTGGTTGTTCCACGGGTTCGAATAACTGGAATTGGACTTTCCGGATGAAAAGTACGTGAGGCTCGAGCGGTAAAAACAAACAACGGGAATCCTTCTGAACGATGCGGATTGATCAAATCAATCTGCTCTTCAAGAAGAAATTTCTTAAGTTTTCGGTAAGCCTTTAAAAGCCGGAAGGGATTCTTGCTGTTGAGGTTAATGTGCGTCACCAGACGCAAATCAAGTTGTTTGAGATTTTTCGCATTGAGTGAGTCCGGAATGGTTAGCACAAAAACAGTATGCCCAGCTTGTTTGAGCAATTGCGCGATTGTGGCCGCATACGCAGCTTCTGCGTTCCACCAATGGACGTTGCTGCCTATAAGGATCTTCATTAAAAATTTGCGTTTCCAGGAACACGTGGAAAAGGGATTACGTCACGGATATTTTTCATGCCGGAAACAAACTGCACAAGACGCTCTAATCCCAGTCCAAATCCGGAGTGTGGTACCGAACCAAACCGCCGTAAATCAAGATACCAATCGTATGTTTGCTGCTGAAGTCCATGATCCTTCAGTCTGCGGGAAAGTGCTTCCAAAGAATCCTCACGCTGTGATCCACCAACAATTTCTCCCAGACGCGGGAAAAGCACATCCATGGCTGCAACTGTCTTTTCATCAGAGTTTTGCTTCATGTAAAAAGCCTTGATTTCTGTTGGATAGTCAATCATATTTATCGGCTTTTTAACATGTTTTTCAGTCAGAAAACGCTCATGTTCTGACTGAAGATCAACTCCCCATTTGACTGGATACTCAAAAGATTCTCCTGATTTCAGTAAAATATCAACTGCTTCAGTATAACTCAGAGTTTCAAATTGAGTTTGATGAATATGTTTCAATGTTTCAAGCAAATCCGGCTCATACATTTTCTGCAAAAATTCCAGCTCTTCTTCGTGACGTTCCAGACAAACACCAATCACATATTTAAGAAACTCTTCTGACAACAGGAGCATTCCCTGCAAATCAGTAAAAGCCATTTCTGGCTCAATCATCCAGAATTCAGCAAGGTGTCGGGAAGTGTTAGAATTTTCAGCACGGAAAGTTGGGCCGAATGTGTAAACGTCAGTAAATGCCAGTGCAAAGACTTCTGCGCCCAGCTGTCCGGAAACAGTCAAACTTACGTCTGTGCCAAAAAAGTCTTCGTTATAATCAACTTTACCATGAGAGTTTCGCGGTAAGTTTTCCATATTAAGTGCTGTAACACGAAACATTTCTCCTGCACCTTCCGCATCATTTCCAGTGATGATCGGTGTCTGTACATACATAAAGTCCCGCTCCTGGAAAAAACTGTGGATAGCCCAGGATAGCGTGTTGCGAATACGAAAGACTGCACCAAGAGTGTTTGTTCGCGGACGCAAATGGGCAATCTCACGGAGAAACTCAAGTGTGTGTCCCTTCTTTTGGAGTGGATACTGGTCGCCCGAAGAAGTGCCGATAATCCGGACTTCTTCGGCATGAATTTCAAAAGATTGTCCTGTGGCAGGAGACTCAACCACCTTACCACGGATGGTCACCGAAGCGCCAGTGGTCAGTCTGGAAATTTCCTCATAGTTTTCCAACACCTCATCAGCCACGGCTTGAATGCCGTTTTGATTAGAACCATCGTAAAGCTGAATGAATGAAATGCCCTTTGAGCCTCGGCGAGTGCGTACCCACCCGCTAAGAGTAACTGCTTGATTTAGCTGTTTTTCATCGATTGAAGAAATTCGAAGACGGGACATTTTTTATGGTGTTGAATTTTGAATGTTAAGTTTTCGGGTTGGAATCGCTGAACTGCATTCGGCATTTGAGTTTGGAGATTTAGCCGCTAAGCCCTCTAAGAAATTTTAAGGTTTTTACTGGCCACGCAGCTGCTTGGCTACTTCAATTTCTGAATTTTCCATTAATTCAGAAAGTTCATCAACAGATATCATCATGCTTTTCCGGTCAGGCATTATGGCATAAAGATATTTAATAAATTCCGGAATCATTGATAAATATTTTTGATTACGCTCCAACTTGATTTGGCGCACCAGAAAATGCTCTAGCTGCTCCTGTGACATATTACGCATCACGTTGATGATCGCACTCGAACATTCTTCGAGTTCTTTACTAACATCAGTAGGATAAAAAAATTGAAATTGTTTTCGTGAAGCTACGATTCGTACAAATATCAGCATAACCACACAAACCATAATTCCATCAATCCAGTTAACTCCCCAATATTCCATGAAACCCAGCAAAAAATACACAGCACCTATGATTGAGCCAAGCAATTGCAGGGTCACCCTTATTTTTTCAACAGCAAGGTATTTGATATTGTACTGTTTTTCATGGACAAAAAATGCCATCCCATCCGTAAACTGTGGAGCAACCATGGTAATTTCTTCGGCGGAAGCAAGCTGATTTTCCAGCTCCATTTCAAGCTCTTTCTTTTTGTTATGTGCACGTTCAGTTATTACTTCCTGCATTACATAGCGGCGGGAGGAACGCAACCTTTCACACAAAACCCCGATATGTTCATTCGGGTTTACTTCATCTGAAGCCATCGGGCTTGCTTTAAACACAGAACGTTCAGCAAGATAATCAATTATTTCGTCATACAGCTTCTGCATGTCTGTAGGAATCGAACTGCTGCCTGTTTCTTCTTCTTCAGCCTGTGACTCAGCCTCCAGATCCATTTCTTTACGAACCAAAATGCAATATATTTCTGCAGCATTTTCTTCGAAAGATTTGTTAAGTTCAACCATGCGGATGAACGTGTTGCTTATGATTGAGGTATAAGTAGAATATTTTTTTTCTCTATAGTCGATATCCGGCTTCTCAAGACCGTAATAACCCCCAAGAATCGAATCCATCATCATGTGCAGGTAGGCATCATAATTCTTGTTGTTGACACTTTGGGTAAGTAGCCCACACCAACTCAAGGCTGCAAATTTATCCCCGGTCGCCTGTGATTCGAGCCACATCTCGGTGGCATCAACAAAATAGTTGACCCTTTCGGGAGTCCCCGTGTTTCCCCAAATATAGGCAGAAGCTTCGGCTGCGGCGGCGTCGGGATCTATTTGCTTTTGAAAGATCGCCATCACATCTCTGGCGATCTGTCCGGGAAAATTCTCCGGAATATCGCCTTCCGCTGTTTCCATTGTTCCTTCTTCAGCCATGATCAACTCATTTAAGCGTTTAATTGTTGTTTTAGATCAGATACGCCAATCCCGACGCTCGAGAATTTCTTCCTGTAAAAGGACTAAAAAAGCATCAAATGCCAAGGTTTGACGTTCTTTACTTCCGTAACGCTGCCAGGTAACAGTTTGCCCGGCCTGTTCGTTTTCTCCCACAATCAATAGATTTGGAATTTTTTCTATTGCAGCAGACCTGATCTTTTTGCTGAATGAATCGTTAGAATCGTCCAGTTCAGTCCGCACCAACAAGCCATACAAGCTGTCGTTCAAATGGTGCGCATATTCGTCGAATGCAGAAGCCACAGGAATCACCCGCACCTGTAGCGGAGCCAACCAGGTAGGAAAAGCTCCACCGTAGTGTTCAATCAAAAAAGCGACAAAACGTTCATGCGTTCCCAGTGGCGCACGATGAATAATTATCGGTGTATGTTCTTCATTGTCGCTTGCGATGTAAGTCAATCCAAAGCGCTTAGCCATCACTAAATCAAGTTGATTGGTCGACGCAGTCTCTTCACGTCCAACCACATTTGTCACTTGAAAATCGATTTTCGGACCATAAAAAGCCGCTTCTCCACGAACTGCTTCGTGGGGAACTCCTACTTCCTCCATAACTTCCGTCACCATCGTTTCAGATTTTTGCCAGAGCTCCGGTTCATCGACAAACTTCCCTACATCCTTCTCTGCCAAAGAAAGTCGCATCCAGAAATCTTTCAACCCAAAAAGTTCATAGTATTCAGTGTGGAGATTCAAGACATTGATAAACTCTGCTTTAGCTTGTTCAGGAGTGCAGTAAATATGAGCATCATTCATGGTCATGCCGCGTACCCTCAACAATCCTGCCAGTTCTCCAGACTGTTCATAGCGGTAACATGTACCGTATTCTGCCAAACGCAAAGGCAAATCACGATAACTCCGTGGCTCCGCTTTATAAATCATATGATGGTGGGGACAGTTCATTGGCTTGAGGAAAAAGCGTTCGCCATCCATTTCAATAGGTGGAAACATACTGTCTTCATAATATGGCAGATGTCCGGAGGTACGGTATAAATCTTCTCTGGTGATATGCGGTGTGGAAACTCGTTTATATCCGGCCAGAAATTCGTTTTCCTTGGCCAGTTTTTCCAATTCATCACGGATCACAGTTCCATTCGGCATCCACAATGGCAAACCCTTGCCTACATCCTCACTGATGGAAAAATAATGCTGCTTGCTGTTCAATTTTCGGTGATCCCGCTCCATACCCAGGCGTCGCTTTTCCTTATATTCCTTGAGCTCATCTCCTGTCTCAAAAGCCAATCCATAAACCCTCTGCATCATGCTGTTTTTCTCAGAACCTTTCCAATAAGCACCTGCTAGAGAATCAAGGGAAAAACAATTTTTTGGAATATCACACGTGGAATCAACGTGTGGCCCTTCGCACAAATCCCAAAAAGGGCCATTACGATAGAGGCTGAGAGTTTCATTTTGTGCAGAAAGATCTTCTACCTGTTCAATTTTGTAATGCTGATCATCTTTTCTCAGTAGATCCACCATTTCAGCCTGGCCCAGTTCTTCACGCTCAAATGCTTGCCCGGTTTTGATAATGTGACGCATTCTCTTTTCCAACTTCGGTAAATCTTCCGGACTCAACGGTTCGTCTAAATCAAAATCGTAATAAAATCCGGAATCCGTCGGTGGTCCGAATCCAAGCCTTGCCTTGGGGCGAATTTCCAGCACTGCCTGTGCCAAAACATGGGCCAGAGAGTGTCGTATTTTATAAAGATCAGAATCTGTATCTATTTTTCTCATTTAAAATTTCAGGAAGCTATACAGTGGATTTTGTATGCAGTTATCAATTTGTTTCAAGTCAGGCCGGAGGCGTAGCCTCTGCTGCATTCGTCCATGAAATGTCCGGGGAAGTTTTTTGTTGATCTTTCAAGAAATTTGGATGAGCTTCTAAAGCAAAACCAAGAGCCTCTTTGACATTTTTTACTGCAATAATATTCAAACCATTCTTGATTTCATCCGTAATTTCCACCAGGTCTTTTTCGTTATCCTCCGGAATCAGGATTGTGTCAATGAGCCCACGTTTGGCAGCAATAAGTTTTTCTTTCAAACCTCCAATTTCCGTAACATGTCCGCGTAATGTAATTTCTCCTGTCATTGCTACATCATTTCGTACAGATATTTTGGTGAAGCTGCTGATAATAGCCATCATCAAGGGAAGTCCAGCAGAAGGTCCGTCTTTGGGAGTGGCGCCTTCAGGAAGATGAACATGCAAATCTGTTTTTGCGAATTTTTCCATATTAATACCCAAGTATTCGGCATTACTGCGAACATAAGAAAAGGCGGCTTTGGCAGATTCCTGCATCACATCTCCCAGCTTACCCGTCAAAACGACTTCTCCTGAACCGGACATTAACCCCACCTCAATGAGGAGCAATTCTCCGCCCATTGATGTGACACCCAATCCCATCGAGACACCAACTTCGTTTTTCTCCTCTCGCTGATCGTGTTGAAATTGCGGCACACCAAGCAGATCGTGCACCAATTTAGGTGTCACTATCGTGGTTTTCTTTTCTTTAGAACGTACCAAACGAGTGACTATCTTCCGGCAAACTTTCCCAATTTCCCGTTCCAAATTTCTTACACCTGCTTCCCTAGTATAACCGTGGGTAATTTCCTCTATTGCAGATTTTCTGAAACGCAATTGTTTGTCATGCAAACCATGAAACTTGCGCTGACGAGGAGTCAGAAATTGAGTGGCAATGTGCTGTTTTTCCAATTCTGTGTATCCTGACAAGTGAATCACCTCCATCCGGTCCAGCAGAGGTCCGGTAATATTTTGAACACTATTTGCCGTGCAGATAAAGAGAACTTCGGACAAGCTGTATTCAACATCCAAATAGTGATCAACAAAGGTGTTGTTTTGCTCAGGATCAAGTACTTCAAGCATGGCTGCAGAAGGATCGCTGATATTGCTTTGATACAACTTGTCAATTTCGTCAATCAACAAAACCGGATTATTGCTTTTGGCTTTTTTGATAGACTGAATGATTTTTCCAGGCATGGCGCCAATATAGGTACGGCGATGTCCGCGGATTTCTGCTTCATCTCTAACACCTCCTAAACTGATGCGTACAAAATTACGTCCCAAGGCACGGGCCACGGATTTGGCAAGCGAAGTTTTTCCCACTCCGGGAGGTCCTGTCAAACAAAGAATAGGACCTTTCAGTTTTCCTTTGAGTGAAGCCACCGCCAAATGTTCAATGATGCGTTCTTTGACTTTTTCCAATCCATAATGGTCTTCATCAAGAATCCGCTCTGCCTGTTCTAGATCGAAATTATCTTCCGTCCGTACCTGCCACGGCATGGAGACCAGCCACTCCAAATAATTTCGCACCACATTCGCTTCAGAAGACATTGGTGACATCATCCGTAATTTTTTCGATTCCTTCTTTGCTTCACTTTCCACCTCTTCCGGCATTTTTGCTTCAGCGATCTGTTTATCCATCTCATCCATTTCAGCTTTTGGATCATCCATCTGGCCAAGCTCTTTTTGGATGTTGCGCAACTGATCTTGAAGGAAATCCTCTTTCTTCGTATCACTGAACTGGTCTGTCGCCTCTTTCTTCAACTTGTCTTCAAGCTGAACTATTTTCATTTCATCCTTCAAAACTGCCAGAACCTGCTGAAGACGAGTTTCCGGATTCAAAGTTTCTAGAAGTTGCTGTTTTTGTTCACGTGGAATCTCCAGTAATGAAACCACCCGGTCACTTACCAGCAAAACGTCCACTTTTTCCAGTAAGTCCAATGCCTCTTTATTCAACTTAATTTTGCCCTGTTTCACGTGGTTTATAAACAATTCACGCACCATTTCTGCCTGCTTCTTCAATTTTTTCCGGTCAAGGTCAAAAGCATCTTCATCCACAGGCTGAACCTGGGCAAGGTACTCTTTTTTATCCAATTTGGTAGCCAGCAACTTGCCCCTTTGACTGCCCTCAAAGAGTGCTTTTACGGTGCCGTTTGGAAGACGCATCACCTGGAGCACCCGGCCCAGCACTCCAATTTTATACAAATCACCTTCCTCAGGATTTTCAACTGCAGAATTTCTCTGAGTGACGACAAAAATCACTCGATCTCCCGCAAGTGCACGATCCAAAGCGTCCATTGAAGCTTGACGACCGACAAAAAACGGAACAGTGGCTCCTGGGAAGACTATATCTTCCCTCATCGGAAGCAGCGGTACAATTACAGGTTTTAGTCGCACAGGCATTTTATTGATTTAGATTACTAGGTTCAGCTTATAGAAGTTCAAGATTCAAGTTTTTAAGCAATTCTTCAGCCTAAAAACCTGGATGCTGAAATTATTTCTTCTGGACTTTACTTTTCTTTAATTTATCTTTTCAGGATTTGGAAATGACAGCGTTAAATAAAAAAAGAAAATTTCTGCCAGTGCAAGCAGTAGCAGAAACACAAAAAAATAGTTGAGATAGAGTGCTCCTGCAACAGTAGCTCCGACAAAATGACCAAAAAATTGCGCAAAATTGTAAACTCCCATCGCTGTGCCTTTTGTCTCGGTAGTCGTGCTGCGAGTGACAAGCGAAGGGAAAATTGGTTCAAATACGTTAAAACCCATGAAAAAAAAATAGAGGGCTACTATATACAAAACAACCCGACCCTGCTCCTGCCCAAAACTCATGAAAACCAATGATAATAACAAGAGTACAATTCCAAAGAGCATCACTTCCCTGAAACGATTCCGTACTTCTGCAAAAATTGCCGCAAGAACCATGGTTACTGCACCAGCCAGCATCATCGGCAGGTATATTTTCCACATCTCCGCACGCTCAAAACCGTGCTGGACTAAAATCATTGGTATCAGGAAAAATGAGGATGACAGTCCTACGCCACAAACAAAACCACCCCAGCTAATTGTCCGCAAAGAAGGTACTTTCCAAACAATTTTGAACATGCTCCAAAAAGAGACGTGTTCCGGAAGCAGCTGAGTTGTCTCCGGGTTTGGAACCGATGTCAATACCAGAACTAAACTGACCGCCGACAAGAGAGCAATCATCCAAAACAACCCATCCAAACCTAACCACTCTCCCAAAAAAGTGGCCACTCCAAAAGCAATGGCAAAGGCAATGCCGATGCTCAGTCCCATAGCTGCATTGGCACGTGTCCGCACTTCCGGCCGTGTTAAATCCGCAACTAAAGCAAATACTGTTGAACTGATTGCACCGGTTCCCTGAAGAAAACGGGCTAAAATCATCCAATAAATCGAATCTGCAAAAGCCGCAAGGATGTTGCCGACAATAAACAGCCCCAAACCAATCATAATCACTTTTTTTCGTCCTACATGGTCACTCCACATGCCGAAAGGAAGCTGAAGAAAACCCTGTGTCAAACCATATACACCAAATGCGACTCCAATCAGAAAAGGTGTTGTCTCCTCCAAATCCATAGCCAGTACACTAAAAACCGGCAAAAGGAGAAATACACCGAACATCCTAAAAAAAAGAATCCCGCTCAAGCTGTAGATACTCCTTTTTTCTGAGGAAGTAAAAATGGGGGTGGGTGCTGATCTGCTCATTAACTTTTCACTGTTCCAGTCCGTGCAGCCTTTTATCAAGGGCAAACAATATTTAAGTACTAAAATTATGACAACCCCTATCTTGAAACTCAAGCTTTAGAGAGAACAGTGCAGACAAAAATTCTGAAAAATGATTAGTCTTTGACTCAAAAAACATAAAAAGAGTTCGAAGAAAAACTGGAAGTTCTTGCGCAAAAACTTACAGGGGAAATACTTGTTTTTTGAGAATTTTAGAATTAAAACTTGATTCAAATGTCAATTTATCCTAAGTTTCTACGATCTTAGTTTTTTTAATGAAGCACACTCCGCAAAGCAGAAAAAGTAATTTAACAAAAAACAATTTCTGAATCCAGCATTCAAATTTGTGGCATTTCTGTGTTTGTTTCTCCTCTTAGATTTAAATTATTAAACTCCAGAAAACTCCAAATTCTTGTCAGTCTTCCGGATCTTCTTAAATAGAACAAATGTTTGACGAAAATTCCTCCACCGTCATTGTAAATATCCATGGCTTACTGGGAGAACAAGAGAGCATTCAAATGGAATTTGCAGAGGAACTTCTTGAGGAGGAAGGACAATTTATTATTGATAATGTGGAATATAAAATTGTCCGGATAATAAATGAGGATGTGGAGTATCCTGTTGTTTACGTTGTAGTTCTCGATATTCTCAGCCAGACCTGATCATAGCCATTTGCCTTGGTTGTTCACCAAATACATGCCTGCATTACTCAAAAATATCCTCAATAAATTAAAAACAGAAAAGTCAGTTGTTGAGTTACAGGGACTGTCAGGATCAAGCAAGGCGCTGGTACTTTCCATACTCAGTCAAATACAGGAGCAGCCTGCAGAAAAAAATATCCCACTTGTTGTAGTTTGTGAATCTTTTGATGTAGCAGAAGTTTTACTCAACGACCTCTATTATTTTTTAGGGAAAGAGGGCGTGCATTTTTTCCCGTTTTGGGATGTACTACCCTACGATAATTTTTCTCCACACAAAGCTCTTGTTGCACAACGTTTTCAAACGCTTGATGCATTACTCAGCGAAGAGATTCGGGTTCTTATCACAACACCCAACGGGCTGATGCAGCGTTTTCTGCCCCGTGTCACTTTTCAAAAAAACACGATTTCACTCTGCCCGGAATCTGCCTGCAGTCCTGAAGGCACCCGCCAAAAATTGTTGTACTCCGGATACACACAAGTGGATGTCGTAGAAGATCAAGGAGAATTCAGTACCCATGGCGGGATTCTGGATGTTTTTCCACTCAACCTGGAAAAACCTGTACGGATGGAGTTTACTGAAAATGCAGAACTTCTGTATCTGAAACCATTCGAGATTCAAACTCAACTCACCTCAGAAAAGGAGTTGACATCTCTAAAAATCCTTCCCGGCAGTGAAATTCTATTTAATCTCGAAACCATATATTTTGCCAACCAGACTCTACCATCACACAGGAAAGAATGTTCTCCGGAAGTCTTGCGCAGATTAAAGGAAAGCTTGAGGAAAAGTGAAAGTTTTCCTGGAATTGAATCGCTCTCACCACTCTTCTACCCAAAACTGGAAACACTATTTGACTATTTTCCTGCAGAATATTTGCTAGTTGTAAATGAAGAAAAAAATATTGCTGAGCGGGCGGAGCATTTTTATCAGGAAGTCTTCATGGAGTACGAACTCAGTTCCCAACAAAATAAGCTCACTCTGTCTCCTGAATCATTATTTTTAACACACCGGGAACTGGAGAGCTGTCTTAAAGAATCCGCACAGGTTGTTTTAAAATCAAAATACCAAAATAAAAAATCAGAACGCACCGTGCATCAGCTTCAGTTTGCAGACAATCAGTCTTTACGCAAGGGATTTGAAAATGCAAAAGCCACTTCTGCAGTAGGACACATGGTGCAGCTTCTTCAGGACTGGCACAAGTCCGGAATACCAATTTTGCTTAGCGCCAAGAATCAAACACACGCTGATCATTTTCAACAATTATTGGAAGATTTGGGTGTGGAAAGTAAAGTAGCCGGAGATCAACTGAATCCTAAAACTTGCCCTTGGCTGGAATGGCTGGAGAGTACCCCTGTTTATAAGACACCAACCACAATTCCAATTATAAACGGTCAAGTTTCTTCCGGTTTTCGGAAACTTGATGCAGAGGAACACACACGTTTTATTTTGCTGACTGAAGAAGAGGTTTTTGGTAAAAAAATACGGAGCCGACGTTTACAACGTACGCAAGTTCAGCAGACTGCAGGAAATTTGGATGATTTGCGGGAGGGCGATCATGTCGTTCATTTAGATTACGGAATTGGACGTTACCATGGTTTGCAAAATATTTCTGCTGGCGGCATACAAAACGAATTTATGCAGCTCACCTATGCTCGTGATGAGAAAGTTTATGTGCCAGTTGATAAATTCCACCTGGTTCAGAAATATGTCAATGCAGACGGAACTGCACCAAAACTGAGCAAACTTGGAGAAAAATCCTGGAAAAAAACCCGTACAAAAGTCGCACGTACGGTGGATGACATTGCAGAAGATCTTGCCGATATATATGCAGAACGTAAAGCCCGAAAAGGTTTTGCCTTTGCTCCGGATGATCGCGAAATGCAGGAATTTGAGATGCGCTTTCAATTTGAGGAAACTCCCGATCAGCTGGAAGTCATCAGATCTGTCAAGGCAGACATGGAAACAGAGCAACCAATGGACCGCCTTGTCTGCGGTGATGTCGGCTTTGGTAAAACTGAAATTGCCATGCGAGGTGCATTCAAAGCAGTACAGCAAGAAAAGCAAGTGGCCATTCTGGTACCGACTACAATTCTGGCTCAGCAACATTACGATACTTTCATCAAACGTTTTGAGGACACACCCTTCATCATTGAAGTCATCAGCCGATTCAGGACTAATGCAGAACAAAAAAATATTCTTAAACATCTCCATGAAGGAAAAATCGATATCATTATTGGAACACACCGCTTGCTTTCTACAGATGTGAAGTTCAATGATTTAGGTTTGCTGGTTGTGGATGAGGAGCAGCGTTTTGGGGTCAAACACAAGGAAAAAATCAAACGTTTCAGAGCAGCAGTTGATGTGCTAACGCTTTCCGCAACTCCAATTCCACGCACACTTTACATGTCCCTGATGGGTATTCGTGATTTGAGTTTGGTTAACACTCCGCCTGCAGACCGCAGAGCAGTCCGCACACGATTGCTGCCAGTCAATGATTATATTATCCAGGAAGCCGTCAGCCGCGAGATTCGCCGTGGTGGACAAGTTTTTGTGGTGCACAACCGTGTTGAATCGATTTATGAGTATGGGCGTTATCTGGAAAGTATTCTGCCAAACATCCGTATTGCAGTCGGACATGGACAAATGAGAGAGCAACAGCTGGAAAAAGTAATGCTTGATTATATTGAGGGACGCTATGACGTTTTGCTCTCAACTACTATCATCGAGTCAGGACTTGACATCCCTAAAGCCAACACAATTATCATCAATAATGCACATAATTTTGGGCTGTCCCAACTTTATCAATTACGAGGAAGAGTAGGACGAAGTAATGTGCAGGCCTATGCGTACCTTCTTGTTCCAGTAGAAAAAATACTGAGTGGAGTTGCGCATGAACGGCTGCAAGTGCTACAGGGCCTCAATGACCTTGGCGCAGGATATAAAGTTGCATCAAGGGATTTGGAAATTCGAGGTGCAGGAAACTTACTGGGCTCAGAGCAATCCGGACAAATCGCAAGTGTGGGGCTGGAACTCTATACACAAATGGTGGACCGGGCTGTTAAAAAACTAAAGCAAATTGAATCAGGTTTAGCTCCGGAAGATATTCAGGTTCGGTTGGATCACATAGATCAGGCCATTCCTGAATCCTACATTAGGAGTTCCAGTCAACGCCTTTCGCTTTACAAGGCTTTGGGAACATTGCCTACAAAAGAAGATCTGTGGGAGTTTCGTAACGGAGTTGAAGACCGATTTGGGTCACTTCCGGAATCAGTGCTGAATATTTTTCGGAGTGCAGAGGTTCGGCTTTGGGGGCAACTCCATGGAGTTGAAAAAATAGAACATGACCGGAACCGTTTAAGGATTCAAGTCAAAGATGCAGCTAAACTCAATCATGACAAACTCATTGAATGTCTCTGTGAGCAGGAATCACCTTTGAGCTACATTCCTGAAAACACGCTCGAGTATAACAATGTGCTTCCGGAGATGCCTGCAGTCCTGAAAGGACTAAAAAAGCTCGAACGGGTTTTTACTGTTTTCAGTTGACAGTTTCCGGCTAAAAGCGGACGGTTATCAGTAAACGGACTATGCTGGAAAACGGACTCCAAAAATTGTAATGCAAAAAAATAAGTGATTAAACTTCATATTGTCTTGAGCTTATGGCTCTAACAAATAAAGAACACACGCCTCCAGAAATTTGGCTGAAAGAAGAGGCTTCCTCCCTGCTTGAAAAGATAATCGATGCTTTGAATGCGGCATATACTATGCCGTTGGAATGCATCTGGTTGGAAGAAGAATTAGTACAGAACTATCTGGAGATACTAAAAGAAATGGAGTCCCTGCTGCTGCTGATTTGGGGACAGTTGAAAGAAGGCAACATCTCTAAAATTGAGCATAAAGTTCTGGTCTGGTACGGAAGACAACAGCGATCTTCAAAAAATATTTTACGGAGATATTACCGTCTGCACGAGCAGTTAACAGAATGGGAGAGTTCACCAGATGCTAAATCATTTGGATTGTCAGGGACATGGAAAGATTATTTGTTATTCGTCATGACTCTGGAACGTAATTTTCTCACAATGGGGAGTTTCACAAAAGAATCTTCGTCTTCTGCAGAGCTTGAAAAATTCGCAATCCATTATTTGCAGAAAATTCAAATGCTTCACAGAGCATCACCCCATGCGCTTTGTGCAGATTTTTTCACTTGGCTTTCTCCTTTTACTCAGGAAAGTGTTTTTCTGCCAGTACTTGCCACAAATGATGTATTGGAAACAAAATCAGCGACTTTCGAATCTTTTAGGAGTCAACTTCTGCAGTCTCAAGAATGGGAAAAGTTGTCTGGCTTGTATTTAAAATTATTGGTGGAGCTTGCTGGAGAAAAGGGCTAAATCCTGAAAAAAGAAACAGAACAAAGGGGAATACACAGGAAGCCGCCGAAAGAAGCATGTCGTCCGTGGCATTTTTTTCCCGTCCTTGGGAAACAGCGGCCTCCCATGTGATCTCTTAATTAAGATCTACATGCATGCAATTTACCCACCAATTAGTGTAGTTTTGACTAAGTGTTTAAATACCTACTGTAGACTTCCATAAAATGCTGCATCTCCGGCATCATTCTCAGACTCATACGGAAGGTATGGGCAATCGGCGGGTTCATCGTCCGGACGAGAATTTTATTCTCCTTTAAAAATTCGGATACTTCTGCAACATTTTGAGGCTCAACTAACAAAAAATTGGCAGTACTCGAATAATATTTAACCTGACGTTCACCAAAATACTTTTCTAATGCAGGCTTGCTTTCATCCATCAAATGCCGCACAACTTTTTGCCAGTGCCCGGGATGATTCAATTGTTCCCGTGCCGCCAAAACTGCAACAAGATTCACATCATAAGGTCCACGAATTTTTAACAGTTGCAGAATAAAGTCCGGTTGCGCAATAACATAGCCCAAACGCAAACTCGGCAAAGCCAGTGCTTTGGAAAAAGTACGGATTATTATTAAATTGGGATAGCTCGACAATAATGAAACACAGGTTTGTCCGCTAAATTCATAATAGGCTTCATCAACCAGGATTGGAATGTCAGGAAATGTTTTCAGCAAATCCTCAATTTGCTCCACTGAAACAGAAGTGCCAGTGGGATTATTTGGATTGATGACCACAATTAAACGAGTCCGCCGGTTCACAGACTCTTTCAATTCTTCATGTGGAAAATCAAAGTCTTCCGGAAATTGTGGACCAACTACCTGGCAGCCAAGCGTTCCTGCAACTTGCTGAAACATCGCAAACCCCGGCTGGACCATTGCTACTTCCTCGCTACTTTCCAATAAGCAGCGTAAAATGACATCAATCGCCTGATCCGAGCCGTTTGTGAGCAGCAAATTCTCTGTTGGAACCTTAGCATATTCGCCCAGTCTCTCCAGCAAATCACCATAGATGGGATAGTAATGAATGTGCTTGTTGAGAAAAGCTGCAATTTTTGCAATTAGTTTTGGAGGAGGAGGAAGGGGAGATTCGTTGAAGTCCATCAACAAATGCTCTTCCGGATTACGATTCTCAATAGGAGGATTGTAGAAACTCATCCTGGAAATAGCATCCCGGACTTTTATGCTTTTTTGAGGACTATAGTATGACACGTGCTATCACTCTCCGATTGAAAACATGTGTTCCAAATCGTATCGAGAATAAGTATTGAACGCAATCAAAGTTTCTGTTGCAATAATGCCGTCCAGTTCTGCAAATTCCCCAGCAATTGTATCAGCAATTTGCTGATTGTTTTTTACCCGCACAATAGCCACCAAATCGTAACGTCCTGCAACCGAATAAACCTCTGACACTTCCTGCATGTCGACTAGTTTTTGCGAAACTTCTTTAATTTGTTGACGTTTGACATTCAATAGGACTAGCGCTGTTGCCATGATTTTTCTCCTGTGATGTGGACTTTTTGCTAAATGGACTACTTATTCTAACAAAGCTCAATTATTTTCAAAAGTTTTTTAATAAAGCACTAAGCCGTTTTTCAGGAAGGAGCGGGCAGCAAAAAAACACCCTGGAGCAAGGATCTTATTTCATGAACGGGTGCGTTTCCGAGTTAAAAACAAAATAGTTCTAAACAAAAACCAGATCTATTTAATGGACTTACGAACTCACAAGAGTCAAAAGTAAAAATCCATAAAATACAATTTCTTATGAGAACCATTTTTCCCAGCAAGAGTCAATGTGCATCCAGCCATGTTTCACCTTTACCAATTTCTACCAGCAGCGGCACCTCTAGTCCGACCACATTTTCCATTGTATCTTTTACCATTTCGCAAAGTTCATCTTCCTCTTCTCTCGATGCATCGAAGATCAGTTCGTCATGGACCGTCAGGATCATTCTGGACTGCATACGATTTTCCTGAAAACGACGATCAACAGCAATCATGGCCATCTTGATGATTTCTGCAGCAGAACCTTGGATGGGAGTGTTGATTGCTGCACCCTCAGCCATCCGTTTCAGTAGACCTCCTGTGTTTATCTCAGGCAGGTAGCGTCTCCTTCCGAATAATGTTTCTGAAAAACCCTCTTTACGTGCTTGTTCGAGAAAGCGTTCCTGCAACGCATGAATGGTGCTGTATTTCTGAAAATAACGTTCAATAAATTCTTTAGCTTCGGCCTTGGAAGTTTTGGTCACAATTGAAAGCCGCTCCGGACCCATTCGATAAATCAGGCCAAAATTAACCTCTTTCGCACGAGAGCGCATTTCACGGGTAACTTCATTCTCCGGCACACTGAAAATAGCTGAAGCTGTCAGTGCGTGAATGTCAAGATTATGACGATATGCGTCCATAAAAGTTGGATCCTTGGAATAATGGGCAACAACGCGCAGTTCAATTTGGCTGTAGTCAGCAGAAATTAGAATTTTTTCTTTGTCGGAAGCAATGAAGGCGCGGCGAATTCGGCGCCCCTCGGTAGAGCGAACGGGAATGTTTTGTAAATTTGGATTCTCAGATGAAAGACGTCCAGTTGCAGTCCCAGTCTGTTGAAAAGTTGAGTGGATACGGCCGCTGCCCGAATGCACGTAGTTTGGAAGTTGATCTACGTATGTGTTTTTAAGTTTGTTGATGGTCCGATATGCTAAAATAGTACGTGGCAATTCATCTTCTGCTAATTTCTCCAAAGTTTCTTCATCAGTTGACATGTGGTTTCCCAACTTTATTTTCTTGGGCTTGACCTTGAAACGTTCATGTAGACTCAATTTATCGTAAAGAATTTTTTGCAGCTCTATTACAGAATTTGGATTAAATTCTTCACCTGCTAGGTCAACTATTTTTTGTCGTAATTCAGCCAAACGCCCATCAAATTCAAGCGCAATTTTTTCCAACCTGTTTACATCAAGCCGGACACCGGCCAGTTCGAGATGTGCAAGGGTGCAGGCCAAAGGAATTTCAATATTCCTGAAAGCCCACCCCATTCCGGTCTGCTTCAATTGTGCATCAAACTGCTGGTGCAAACGCAAAATAATTGAAGCATTTTCACAGTGCTGAATGTATCCGTCTTTTTCCGCTTCCTCGAACATAGAAAGCTGACTTTCTACCGGAGATTTAATAGTAGAACCTACATGTTTTCGACTCATATTTAATTTACGTCCCATCAGATAATCAAGCTCATAGCGCCTTCCCAAAGGATCCGTCATGTGTGCGGCTAGCATGACATCTGACCCAATTCCCTGCAACTCTATACCAATTTTTGATAATAACTGAACTGCTTTTTTCAAACCATGAAAGATCTTTGGATTTGCAGTGGACTCAAGCATTTTTTTTACTTCAGCAAACAGCTCTGTCGACTGTGAGCTTGCGTGACTCAAATCAAGATAAACACCGCTCTCCTGTTTCGCACAAAGCGCGAGCCCCAGAAGCCACAAATCAAGCTGATGATCACCTTTTGTATTCAGAGCAAGTGCTATGCTGGTTCCTGCCGGAATACCCTCCAAATACTCATGGAATTGTTCAGGAGTTTCTATTCTTGAACAGTCGACTTCAAGCACACTCCGCAAAGTTTCTGTTTCCGCTACAAGTTCATCTTTTTCTATATCTGTTTTATGCTCAAGAGGGAGGCCTGTTTCCTGTTTCCTCCCGCCTTTCCCACTTTTTTTATGCAGGCGGTTGAGCAGAGTATTAAACTCCAACTCTTCGAGCAAAGCATAAAATTCAGGATTGTCGTATAAATCTGTATCTCCCAGATGAACATCTTCAAGATTGACAGGAATCGGCACATGACAGTTGATGGTACCAAGTTTTCTGGACAAGATGGCATTTTCATGATCGGCAGCCAGTTTAGCTTTGAGACTTTTTCCACTGATATTCTCAAGATTTTCATAAACGGCTTCAATGCTGCCAAATTCTCCAATCAGTTTCATGGCAGTTTTTTCACCAACCCCGCGCACTCCCGGAATATTGTCAGATGAATCCCCCATTAGACCCAACATTTCAATTACCTGCTCCGGTTCACAGCCAAATTTTTCACGTACTCCCGGAATTCCAATCCGTTCGTTTCGGTGATTTAGCATCACATTTTTTTCTGTAACCAACTGCATATAGTCTTTGTCACTGGTGACCATTACACCTTCTATTTCAGCATCTTTACAAAGCTGCATCAGGGTGCCAACAATGTCATCTGCCTCATATCCCGGTAAAATCAAATATGGCAAATTGAGTGATTCCACCAACCTCGGTAAATATGGAAGTTGCTCAACAAGATCCTCCGGCATTTTTTCACGTGTGGCCTTGTAATCCGGGAATAGCTTATGGCGAAAAGTCGGCTCAGGTGAATCTGAGGCAACTGCTAAATAATCCGGCCGCTCTTCTTCAATAATCTTTACCAACTGCATTAAAAATGATCTAATTCCACTTGTATTCAATCCTTTTGAATTTATAAGCGGTGTGCGGATCATGGCAAAATAGCCTCGATAAAGCACTGCCATGGAATCAACTGCGAAAAGTTTCGGCATAAATAATTGAAGAATTAAGGAAAAATGATTAATCTATAAGGTACAAAGTCTCGATGCTGGATGCTGTTTGCTACACAAGGCATTATTTGCACAAAGGGTGCATCGACCTCAGCGATGTTTTGTTCAAAAGCAGAAATTTCTACTTACCACAGTTTTTGTTTGTTCTAATGTCCCTCTTACGCTACCACATCCGCTATCTTTTTGTCCGGATAATATTGCTGTCCATGGCAGGAGTTTTCACACTACCGGCTCTGGCTGGCGAGTTACGACGCCCTGTTCAGGGTATTCGCAATTTAGGTATGGGGAATACAGGGATTGCCCTGAGTTTTGACGAAAACGCTCTTTTTTATAACCCGGCAGGACTGGCTAGTGTTGACTCCATTATTGTGAGTTTACCATTTTTACTAGAGATTTCTGATGATGCCTGGAACATTCGTAATGAAGTTTCAAAACTGGGTAGTGCAAAAACCTCCGAAGCAGTCGATTTGCTGATGGGCAAACGCGTGCACTTTCGGGGTTTACTTGATTTAAACTTTTTAATGCCCTTTGGAGAATGGATGACTTTCGGTTTAGCCGGCGCCTATGAAACAATGTTTGATGTGGAAGTTCGCAATCCTGTTGCAGTTGAGATTGACTTTGGCTGGCGTTACGATGAAATTTATAACATGGCGTTTGGTATGCCGGTTGCCCGTGGACGCTGGCTGGTTGGCGCTGGAATCGAGACTGTTCAACGCTGCGATATTCCGTTGACAACTCACACGATCGGCACCATATTGGCAAATACTGATCTTAGCAGTACCGTCGGCAGTTGTAATCCTAAAACAGCAGATCTTACACGTGCTCAAACTTTCAATTTCGGTTTTCAAAGACGTCTTGAAGCCGCCTCAGCTATGAAAATGATATGGGGCATGACTGCTAACAATGTTGGTGGTCTCAAATTCAAGCGTTCCGATAATGAAACCAACCCGGCTGATCAAAATGTGGAAATCAGCACCGGACTTTCCTTGCAACCCTCCTGGGGACCGGTGAGAATGCTTTATGCGATCGATCTACGTGATTTAACTATGAAACATGCAGATGATACGTATTGTCAGTCCAAAAAAGGCACCGATTGCATCTGGAAGCGTCTGCACATTGGAACTGAATTCGGATTTTTCCCCATTGACTCCGGCATGAGCATATTTTCGGTGCGGGCTGGATTCAACCAGGGATATTTTACCTATGGTTTTGAGCTGAATCCTTTTATATTTGTTCGGTTTTTAAACATTCAATTAGCAGTTTACAAAACCGAAACCGGTGACAAAATTGGGGAGAGACCTGATAAACGAAGAGTGTTACAAATTAATTTCGGGTTTTAGCGATGGAGATACAAGCATTGAAAAAATTAAATTCTCTTAAACTAATTCTATTTTGGAATTTGTTTTTAGCTATTATTCTTGTTCTTAGTGCCTGTGGTGACTTGGTGAAAGAATCGGACACAGGAGCCTGCAACAATGCCATCGACAGCAGAAATTACGACACTGCTCTAACGGTTTGTACTTCAAGAAAAGATAAAGCCTCTGCTTACATGGGCAATGCCGGCTATGATATCATTAACTTGCTAGATTCGTCGGGTACAGCCGTAGTTAAATTCACTGATAATACTACAGGAAATAATTTAGGCAAAGACGATCCTGCAGGAGCCTTTATTTTAAATATTCTTAAAAAGAGACCAAGTGATATAGAAGATTTAGCTGAACGTACAGTAAAAATTACGAGCTCAAAAAAAGACCTTGATAATGCTTCCGCACTATTGCAACCATATCTGGCTCATGACAGTTCCCCTCTAAATAAAGATGAAATACTTCTTAACACTTTTGCAATATCATTTGCTATGCAGTTAGATCAGATCTTGAGATTTGACAATGGGACAACGAGTAAGAATACATGGCCTAAGATAGAAGGTACAACTCTGACTTGCCCACCAGTTGATACTGAAGACACTGCCGGATCAAACCTTCAGGCACAGGACGGTCATATATGGACTAAAGAACGGGCTGGAATGCAGTGCGCTCTTTTTTTAAATGCATACGATAACTCGGTGAATAAAGTGGATGATCTAGCTATCTTGAATAAATGGATAGATAATAAAACAAGAGGACTTTTACCTGAGCCATTCGATTCCGAAGTTTGCGACCCAATTGATTCTTTGACAAAGTATCTCACAAAATTGGATGCTAACATTAAAAAATTTGCACTTTCTGGCGACAATACAAAGGCAATAACAGATGCCGATAATTCAACAAAGGAAATGATGAAAGAGATTGGTTGTCCAACAACAGAAGCAGAAGAGTAGTCAATTCTTTTGTGTCCAGTTTTATTAGCTTTTTAAATATATATGTCAAAGTCAAAAACTCCATCCTTACCTTCGCTGAAAGACTGGGAAAAGCAAGCTACCAGTGAATTGAACGGAAAAGCATCTTCTTCAATCCACTGGAAAACACCTGAAGGAATTGAAATCAAACCTCTTTATACTGCTGAGGATTTAGAAAAATTTGCTTACACAGAAACCATTTCCGGTTTTGCACCATTCACACGCGGACCTCGATCGACGATGTATGCAGGACGTCCCTGGACAATTAGGCAATATGCCGGTTTTTCCACTGCAGAAGAATCAAATGCTTTCTACCGAAAAAATTTGGCAGCAGGTCAAAAAGGCTTAAGCGTCGCTTTTGATTTAGCTACACATCGCGGTTATGATTCAGACCATCCTCGAGTGGTGGGTGATGTGGGAAAAGCAGGTGTGGCAATTGATACTGTTGAGGACATGAAACTTCTATTTGATCAAATACCGCTCGATCAAATGTCTGTCTCAATGACAATGAATGGTGCAGTCTTGCCGGTTTTAGCTGCTTATGTAGTTGCTGCAGAAGAGCAAGGTGTAAAACAGGGACAACTCAACGGCACCATTCAAAATGACATTCTAAAGGAATTCATGGTGCGCAACACCTACATTTATCCGCCAAGTGCTTCTATGCGCATTGCTGGTGACATCATTGAATACACCAGCAAGCACATGCCGCGCTACAATTCGGTCAGCATCAGCGGTTACCACATCCAGGAAGCAGGAGCGACTGCAGTCCAGGAACTGGCTTTCACCCTTGGCAATGGTTTGGAATATGTGCACACAGCCCTCAATCGTGGAATGACGATTGACAGTTTTGCACCTCGACTGTCGTTCTTTTTTGGTATCGGCATGAACTTTTTTATGGAAATTGCCAAATTACGTGCAGCGCGATTTTTATGGAACAATCTGATTCAACAGTTTAAGCCAAAAAAAGCACAGTCGGCAATGCTGCGCACACATTGCCAAACATCCGGCTGGAGCCTGACCGAGCAGGATCCGTTTAACAACATTGTCCGGACAACAATTGAAGCGCTTGCTGCAACGCTTGGAGGAACGCAGTCACTTCACACAAATGCCTTTGACGAAGCACTTGGCCTGCCCACCGAAACATCTGCGCGGGTTGCCCGCAACACTCAGCTTATCTTACAGGAAGAAGCCGGAATTCCGCATGTTGTTGACCCTTTTGGGGGATCCTATTTTATGGAATCACTCACTGATTCAATGATCCGTGAAACAACAAAACTGCTCGGGGAAGTTGAAAATCTCGGAGGAATGACGAAGGCGGTTGAGTCCGGAATGCCCAAACAGCGCATTGAAGCTGCCGCAGCACGCAGGCAAGCCTTGATCGACCAGGGAAAAGAAGTGATCGTTGGTACAAACAAATATCAGGCAGAAAATGCTGAACCAGTAGAAGTTCGCGAAATCGATAACAGCGCAGTTCGAAATGCTCAAATTGAGCGCCTGAAGAATATCCGCAAAAGCCGTGATACGCAAAAGGTGGATTCTGCACTAAAGGCCATTACCGATGCAGCAGAAACCGGAGAAGAAAATTTGCTTGCCCTCTCAATTAACGCAATGCGGTTAAGGGCAACTGTTGGTGAAGTTTCAACTGCCATTGAAAAAATCTGGGGACGCTACAACGCACCTATACAATCCATTTCCGGAGTCTATGCCAAGGCTTTTCTGGATCAAAATAAAATTTCTGCGGTTCGTGAAGAAATCAATTCCTTTGCAAAAAAAGCGGGGCGTCGTCCTCGAATCATGGTCGCAAAAATGGGGCAGGATGGACACGACAGGGGCGCAAAAGTAATTGCTACCGCTTTTGCTGATTTAGGTTTTGATGTGGACATCGCACCTCTTTTTCAAACTCCGGAAGAGGTGGTCAAACAGGCCATTGAAAACGATGTGCATGTGATAGGAATTTCGTCTCAGGCAGCAGGTCACAAAACTCTGATCGAGCAGTTGATGATGGTTCTGCAAAAGGAAAAGGCTGAGGACATTGCAGTTGTAGCAGGAGGAGTGATCCCGCCACAGGATTATGATTTTTTGAAAAACTTGGGAGTCGCTTGTGTTTTTGGACCAGGTACCCCAATTCCTGAAGCTGCCCAAGGGGTGCTGGCGGCCTTCGACAAAAAACTGCTTAATCATTGATTCCGAAAACAAATGGATCAAAATACTGTTCCCGTTCTGGAGGAAATTCTTCAAGGCAAACGCCGGGCTATGGCCAAAGCCATTACTTTGCTGGAAAGCACCCATCCGGAATCGTTTGAACAGGGTCAAGACTTACTCGAATCACTTTTACCGCATGCAGGAAAATCTTTACGTATAGGAATTACCGGAGTTCCTGGCGTTGGAAAAAGCACTTTCATTGAAGCTTTTGGACTATTTTTAATTGAGCAGGGACATCGCGTTGCCGTGCTGGCTGTAGATCCAAGCAGTCCGCTTACCGGCGGAAGCATTATGGGTGACAAAACGCGTATGAATGAATTAGCTCAGCAGCAGGACGCATTTATTCGGCCGTCACCGTCTTCCGGAATTCTTGGCGGAGTCGCCAGAAAAACCCGCGAAACGGTTTTGATTTGCGAAGCAGCTGGCTACGATATAGTTATTGTGGAAACTGTCGGTGTCGGTCAGTCTGAAACTCTGGTAGCCTCGATGGTTGATTTTTTTCTGCTCCTGATGCTGCCCAATGCCGGAGACGAGTTGCAGGGAATTAAAAAGGGAATTCTAGAACTGGCAGATTTAGTTGTAATCAACAAGTCTGATGGTGAACAGGAATCCCTGGCTAAAACGGCACAAGCCGAATACCGGAAGGCTTTGCATTTTCTCTCCTCCACAAAAACTTCATGGACTCCGCAGATTTTACGTTGCAGTGCCTTGGAAAAAAGGGGAATGGACACGGTTTGGAAATCTGCTAAAAACTACCGCAAAGCACTTCTGGATTCAGGCGAGTGGGAAGAGCAGCGTCAGGATCAAACAGAAAAATGGATGTGGTCATTGGTGGAAGAAGGCTTACTGAAGAGTTTCCGCAATCATCCAAATCTTCAAAAGCGAATTCCGGAATTGCAAAAATCCGTGAATTCCGGAAAAATGCTGCCCACCACTGCCGCCAGGCAACTGCTCGATTACTGGCAGATTGGGTAAATGTCTTTTTTCTAGTCATTTTTCAACAGAAGAAAGATAACCAAAAAATAACAGCAACACTTCACTTGGTTCAATACTGTTGTACTATTACTCAAGCCCCACTAATTCTTAACAGTCAGACACTCTCCACAACCTACAACAACGATCCTTGTAAATAATACATTTGATTAATTATATATTATATCAAATAAATATCTATCAAACTAGCTTTTTCATCAATTTACCCTTCTTGCAACTGCTCTATTTTAGAAAAAATTAACTTTTTTATAAAAAATACTTGACATTTTGTTAGCACTCACTTAAGATGAGTGCTAACAATTGTAAATCAGGGTTTTGGAAACTCTTAAAAACATAGATTACTAACTTTGTTTTTGGCAGTTCTGAAATTTCGGTTCTCTCACTTGAATTAAAGTGAGAGATTCGGAGTCTGAGGCTGACCATGGTGGTAGCCTCAAAAAACCATCTCCAAGTCTTGTGCTACGGATTGGAGGTATTCTGTTAACACCTTGCTTTTATAAGGAGGTATTATGTTACATTTAGCACGTTATTCATCAATCACACCGTCAGATTTTGATAGAGCCCTTGGAATTACCGTGGGTTTTGATTCAATGTTTGATCGTCTTTTCGGAGATATTGAAAGGAATGGAAATGCTACTGGTTTCCCACCTTACAATATTCGCAAGGACGAAGAAAATTTATACACCATTGAGATGGCTGTTGCTGGATTTTCAAAGGAAGATCTGGAAGCAGAACTCAAAGATGGTGTACTGACTGTGTGTTCAAAACCAGATCAGGAAGAAGGAGAGTATTTA
>JAKUUI010000026.1 GCA_022448485.1 SAR324 cluster bacterium | reverse complement strand
TGGATGGCTTTACCTGTTTTCACATTGGGCGTGGGTATCAGCCTGACTTATAGACCTAAAAGCCTTGTGGCCCGTGAGACAATTTTACGGGAACGTTATTTAGTAGCACAAACCACCAATTCCTGAGCAAAAAATAATTATGTGGAAATCTTGGAAATTTTGGGCGGTATGGGTCTCCATTCTGTGTTTTATTGCCTTGCTGACATTTGGATTTACGACCGATCCCAAAAATGTGCCTTCTCCTCTGGTGGGCAGAACTGCTCCCGATTTTGAAGTGACAGCCTTGAATGGTAGGCAAAAAATCCGCTTGAGTGAACTCAAAGGTAAACTTGTGCTACTCAACTTCTGGGCTTCATGGTGTCAGGAATGTAGGGTGGAAGCCCATGTTCTGGAAGCATTTCACAAAAAATATGGCTCAGAAACTGAACAAATCAAAGTAATAGGTATTGCAATTCAGGACACTCCCGCAAAAGCAAAAGCCTTTGCACGTCGTTTTGGTAAAACCTATTTTCTCGGATTAGATGATAGTGCGGGAAATATAGCTATGGATTATGGTATTTATGGTGTGCCGGAGACTTATTTCATTAATCCGGACAATACTATATTTTATAAGCATATTGGAGGAGTTACAACTGAATTGGTGGAAAAACAGTTTGAGCCATTGCTGAAATAATTTCTCGAAAAAAAGAGAGAAAGGCTCTGTCTGACCCGATCATTTGGTAACTCCGGGCGATCGTGATGTAATCTTTCCCCGCGAATATCCTTTCTTTCCAGATTGGCTGCCACTCAGAAAAAAATATGCTGAGATTTGAAAAAGCGCAAAAATGCTGTGAAAAAGCCTGCAAATGCATTAATCAGGGAATAACACGTAAGCGTACACGATATGGATCTTCGGAGCGCAAAGGTTTTGGCAGGGAACCAAAACGCGCTTGATTCAATCCATTCAGCACGGCGAGTTGAAATTTTACTGATTTTCCAGGACGGGACAGTTTTTGTTCCACAATTTTTCCAGAATTGTTAATGCTTAACTCGATTCTCAAATCTAAACTCGGATCAAAACGTTGATGGGGTTGAAAATGTGAGGTCAATTCTTGCCTTAACTTTTCATGAAAAGAAACTCTAACCTGTTCGAGAAGTTGTTTTTTTAGGTGTTTATTAGCCATTTTGGAAACGCTTTCGTTATCAGACTCTGTTGTTTTCTCTTGAATAAGTAAATCAGTAGTCACTTGATCTTCTTTTGATTTAATTAAATGACGTATTGGCAAAAGATCAAAGCGGAACTCGACTTTTAGTACTTCATCACGAAACTCCTCCGGAAGCGGAGGAAGTGCAACTGTGCGAGTTGCTTCTAATCCTGCTTCTCGCATGTTGTCAGAGATTTGACCCAAGCTACTCACCCGATAGTTGCTAACAAGTCCGTCTTTTCCCACTGTTGCTAGAACAAAAACCTCTCCACCTTCCGGACTTGAACCTGCCAAATAATCTGACGGCGGATGATTGTGCCAATGGTAATCCACTAATTGGTGCCACCGATCAATATATTTTTGATAATCCCAATCGTAATTGCTTAGTCGGTAATCTTGATAATAGCGAATCGTTAATTCCGGACGAACGAAAATACTGAGTTTTTTTGATTTTGAGAAGCCAGAGCTTTGAGAATTTGAAACTTCTAAATTCTTAAAGTCAATTTTATCCATGAATTCAAATTTAAGAATAAATTGCGGAGAGAGCATTGATTCAGCTTCAGTAGGGCTTGACTCCTTAAGAAAATCTTCGTCTCCTAAAAAAATATTGCCAGAAAAAACTACCCACTCACCGTTATTAATATTTGCCAGCCAATTATGTAGCGGTGTTTCGGGAAAAATCAGAGTGTTATAGTCTGCATCTGTGGAGGAGTTGTTCCAGGTTCCCATTGTGACACTGAATTCCTGAACAGTTTGATTATCAGAAGCATCTTGCGGAGGAACTGTCGCAAGCTCTATTCTTAAAGAGGCTTTACCTTTTTCAGTGGTACGCAGTCTCTTTATACGACCTATCCATTCAGTCAATACCAGGCCTTCCAGATGCTCGGCCAGAAATTGTTGTCGCTTTTGCCTTATTAAATATTGTTGAACGGCATTGGAGGTTCTTTTGTATTGCGAGGCAAATTTTGCTAAACCGGTCATGATTTTTTGTTGATTTTCCGGAATCATTGCATCAAGTATTTCTGGAGATGGATTTATGTCGCTTACAGATTCTTTCAACTGCTCACTCCACACTAAAGGTGCAAAAACACAATAGCACAGCACCAAACATGTTCCGATAAAATTTTTATGACTTTTCATTTAGTCTCTTTTTTCGGTCTTATTTTGTCAGTAACCCACTTGTACAATCAATGATAACGCAGCAGTGACATTTTTTCTGTTACACTTCTTAGCCCGTAGTCACTGTTTTTCTCCATCTTTGTTAAACTGGACAAGAAAAACGTCCCTGCCACCACTGTATTTGGCTCCATCCATTTGAGCCTCAGTAAAACCGGTAACATATATTTGTCCTTCTGTACCCAAAGCTATGCCCAGAGGTCGTTCATTTTCCTTGGTGCCAAATTGTCTAAGCCAGAGCAGTTCGCCCCCGGAATCAAGTTTTGCTAAAAAAGCATCCTCTTTTCCTGAATGAGATTGAGTTTCCAAACTACTTTCAGTGTAACCACCCACCAACAAATTTCCTTGCGGTGTCCACAGAGCAACCGTAGATTGTTCAGTTTTCGTGCCTTTGATAACATAAGACCATTGTTGTTTGCCCTCTGAATCGTATTTGATGACAAAAGCATCATGATACTCTCTCTTATCTTCAGAGCCATTTTCAACTTGTGTAACGTAGCCAACTATAGCAATTGCTTTGTCGGATTGAAGTGCTAAAGCTGTTCCTGATTCATCAAGTGGTGTTCCAAAAGTTCTGCTCCAGCGTTTTGGTCCCATCTGATACATTTTTAGCAGAAAAATGTCTGCACCTCCTTTAGATTTATTGCCGTCGAGTGACTGCTCGATGCTTCCGGTAAGATACAGACTGAATTCTGTATCAGCAGCAAGTGCCTGAAGCCTGAGTCCGGAACTTAATTCATTGCTCCATATTTGTTCACCTGTTTTCCGGATTTTCATTAAATTGAAGGGAACTTCCGCTGGAATGTAGATGTTACCTTCAGGATCCATAGCCATCCCTTTCCCAGAGGCTCTGCCAGTAAGTGTGATTGTTTTTGAAAAGATCTTTTTTCCACTTAGATCGTAAGAAGCCAGGATCACGGCAGAACTGTCATCTTCTTGAGAATAACCGCTCAAACGAAGTTGCCCTGATTTTTTCAGCTGCAAGACTGCAGCCGTAACTGAACGTCCAAAACCAGGTTGTTGAATCCAATTCTGGAATCCGCTCGCTGCATATTTTGCCAGGAATAAATCTGATTCATCTCTGCTTTCGCTGGTACTGGTGTTTCCGGCAAGATAGACATTTCCATCCGGATCAACTGCAAGTGCAAAACCTGTGTCGTCCCCTGGAGTCCCAATTTGCTGGCTCCATGTTGTTCGAAATCCTGGATTAGTTGTGATCCTTTTATTCAATGAAGTACCACTTACGGTTTTGATTTCAGTGGTCAAGCGTATTTGGTGGAACTTTTGTGTAGCATAGATTCCTTTAGGAGACAACACGACTTTTTTGTCACCATCCTTTAACTCTGGTGGATTCATGCGCACACAATTACTGAAGCTATTGGAGCTAATTTGTATCGTGCCGGAACATTGAGTATTCCCTGAATTGACCGTAAGCGTCAAAGCATCCATAGGTTCACTAAAATTTAAAACGACTGATGCATTTCGTTTCACTGTGGTAGCATTGTTTTCCGGCTCAACCGAAACAAGTTCTGGTGTTTTTTGTGAAGTTGTTACTGGTTTCTCCGCAGGAATACGTGCTGTTCCTCCGCATCCACCCAATAATTCAAGCAGCAGAAATCCCATAAAAACAACTGAATGGTAAATTCTGATTTCGAAATTCAAATTATGAGATTCTATTTTCATCTGTGTAAATCTAGAATTATTTTAAGCTCTTACTATGCGTTTTTACTATGATCTTGTCAATGTTTGAGCCTCCTGAAATAGTTTTGGAGCTACAAAGATACTGAATTTAAGAAGAAAATGTGTTAAAAGTAAAAAGATTCACTGAATGTCACCTTAGCTAAAATACCCGTGTTGATTTTTAACCCTTCTCACTGGAGTCGTTGGTTGTTGCTCTATCTGCTGCTGTTTTCGACTGGCACACATGTACTGGGGGAAACACAGAGTACAGAACCTGCGTTTTCTGATGAAAACCCTGTTTATTTGGCGCTCTGGGATCAAGCACGCGAGCTTCAACTTTTTCATCATCCTTATTGGCTAAAACTTCTGCACTTTTATTCATTTGGTGAATCAGTCGGCCAATGGAGTTTTAAAAGTGATGTTGTCAATGACGGTTTTTTTCTTTCACCAGATGGAAAAACAGATCCGTCAGCCGAACTTAAAGCAACACTGAAAGCAGTGCTCTCACCGCTCAGCAAGGATCCCAATCAACATGCACGCTGCAAGTTTATTGCCCGCTTCAACTGGCTTAGGAGCAGTCTCGATTTTCCAGAATTACCAAAACTTGCTTGTCCGCTTTTTGAACGCTGGTCGAATTTAGAAGAAGCAACAGGGATCAGCATAGTATTTGTTTCAGCTTATTTGAAAAACCCGGCTTCAACGTTTGGTCATCTACTTCTCAAATTCAATTCACGTAACCGTCATTTTGGGCATTCTCTTCTCAGGCCAACCTTGAATTATGGAGCAATGATAAATCCTGATGATAACCCTTTTATCTATGCCTTACGCGGATTATTTGGAGGATACGAGGGTAGTTTTACTGATGAACGATTTTACAATTTTAATCATATTTATGGTGAAAATGAATCACGTGATTTGTGGGAATACCCGCTTAATTTAACTCCCGATCAGCAGTATCTTGTGACTTTTCATGCTTGGGAATTGCTGCAGAAAGTACAATTTACTTATTATTTTTTTCTAGATAATTGCGCTTATCGAATGGCAGAATTGCTGGAAATGGCGTGGACTGATACAACTCGAATCAATACCTCCGGAGCAATTTGGGCTATTCCGGTGGATGTAGTGTTTAAACTAAAAAAATTTAAGAGAAACACAGAGGGGCCGCCTCTACTGGGAAGCCCAAAGCTGATTCCGTCAAGACAAAGAAAATTGCAGCAACGTGTAGCTCAGTTGAACGAAGCGGAGCAAGAGCAATTGAGAAAGTTGATTGAGTATACAAATAATTTGGATTCTGAAGAATTTCTCAGCTTTCCGGAGCCATCCCGAGCACTAATTCTTGATGCATTGCTGGACTACCAGCAGTATAAAAAAATTGACAATCTTACTCTGCAGCAACAAAAAGAGCGCACTAAACTGCTCTTGGTTCGTAGTAAACTACCCGTTCTAGTAAACAATGTTTCATCTGAGACCTCTAAATCGCCTACTGAGGGGACGCCTCCTATGCGGTTTCGTTTAGGAACAGTTTTCAATGGGTTATTGGGGCCAGCACTTGAAGTGGGAACTTGGGCAAATTACCATGATTTGCTGGGAGACGAATCAGGTCACTTGCAAAATGCTGAAGTTGTTACGCTGGATTTACGTCTTCGATTCCGTGAAAATTCGTTTGAGTTGACTCAATTTCAATTATTCAATATTCAAAAATTCGCACTCAATCCAACCGGTATATTCGGCGATTATGAATGGTCGTGGCGCGCACGCGGAGGTTGGGAACGTGAACATTATGGCTGTTCACCCTGCCGTGAATTTAGAATTACAGGAGGTTTTGGAAGATCTGTTTCATTCGGTGGAAAAGACGTGGAGCTCGTTTTTGTCGATCTCTTTGGAGAAACCAAAAAAAACGCGTGGTCTGCGACGACTTGGGGCTATGCACCGCATCTAGGGATGATGTGGAGTCCGATTGATATTTGGAAAATCAGGTTCGAAGGAGGTTGGTTTAAAAGCTTTTCTGGACCAAAAAGAGAATACTTCCGCATTCGTTTTGATCAACGTCTGACCATTACTCAAGATTGGGATATTCGAATGGAAATAGAGCAGTTTGAAAGTCTGGAAGGAACCTTAGCATTACATTATTTCTGGTGAAAAATAAATGTGTGATTATCGATCAATCATTGTTTTGTGCATATCATTCATGCCGTACCAGCACCGGATTTTTGAGATTCAATTTACCTTTTGAAACAATGTATGTCAGGCTGCTTCCATACATAGTGTGCCCTTCTCGCAACACCCTCACTGGTTTGGGGATTGTAAGTATTTCTTTTTCTGCATCATAGATTGCGGTTTCTGTGTAAACTTCAGATCTGTCATTCCGTAAAAGCACTACATTTCCAGAAAGTGTAACCCGGTTGTCGTTCCACTCAAGCAATCCTTGATCTGCAGTAATATAAAGATCGACCTCCGTGGTCGGGAAGTTAGTTGATTTAGGTAGCTCCGTTATAGGTTTTTCAGAAGAGTTATCTGTAGCATAAACCCAGATTATGACTTGCTCAATACGCATTCGACGAGATTTTTCCGAAATGACGGCATGTTTGCCTTTAAGCTTCCAACTTTTCCGCTCCAATTGATAATTATTAACTATGATCTGCTCCAAATCCAAAACTCCTCTTTCTTTAAAAGGGGGAATTTCTGAGGATTCACTGTAGGAAAAAAAATAATAGGCGGCTCCGACTACTGCACCTAACAAAAGAAGAACCGTGAGTTCTTTGCGATTTTCATGCAGAAAGGACGAATAGGACTGGAGGCCCAGTGGTGTCATGATGAGTTGAGGAAAAATTATTCAGAAACGGAAAGCGTAAATTGGGATTTCCCACTTTGTAGGATCAGGTTTTGCTGAACGTGCATAAAGCGGCATCATCTCAGATTCAAAGAGAGCGGCATCTGGCTGCTGTGTTTGAGACTTTGGTGAAGGTAGTTCTAGGAGGTAAGATTTGTCAAAGCTCAAGCCGCTTACAACCATATATATTCCTAATCCGTAGCCGAGTACCCCACCAATGGTTACAGAAGAAATTAGTGATTCGCGAAGTTGAATTCCGGAAACTAAATGGTAGGAAAACCCCATGGTGGCTCCCCATGCTGAACCCCAAAGGGTGTTCCAAAAAATAGAGTACATCACAGGTTTTTGGGAGCCGCCAAGTGGTATGGCGGTTTCTTGTGCTGAAACCACTGGAAGATTTATGTATCCCAGTAAGACAGTGATGACAAATATTTTTTTCAGCCGGAGTCTCATATGCTTGGTTTGCGAGAATATTTACTGCATCCTAAAACCGGAATCCGAAGATTGTAACCTTAATGGATTGCGCAGGCTGTACTTCTTCTCGAGAAATCAGAGAGCGTTGAATTGGTCGTGAAAGGTCTTCCATTCCCAAAAGCTGATCTAAATTTTCAGGCAAAGTAGATTCTGGGGGAAACACCATCGCATTCTGCAGCATATAAAATCCAAGTAAAGCGCCCAATACTGTGCCGACAATGAATCCATTTTCTACAGTTTTTCTCAAAGTAACACTCGGATTCAGGGGATCCATGAACCAAACAACAACGCCCAATCCTGCTCCGAAGACACTCCCGCCAAGGGTGTATCCCAACTCCTGCTTCATTAGTAACGGCCCTGTTTCCTGTGCCTGCGTAGAGGCTGTGAGCATCAATAGGAAAAGGAATGGGATAATCCATTTTAATTTCCAGTATCTGAATTTTATTTTTTTTGAAAAACAGTCCGGAATTTTGTTAGCTGGAGGATCCGATGTTGAACATTTCATCATGTGTATTGCTCGATTTTTATGACACCAAATGCTAGAGTATGATTATAAATACCTGTTGACTAAAAAAAAGAGCTAACCCCAGTTTTTCTGAGTTTGAATGAGAATTGCATTTAGGCTTCTGTGAAATTATCTGGAAGTCGACAGAAGTTTCACTTTTTACTCTGTTTCTTCAAATAGTAGTCTTTTTTTATGATCTTTTACATTTCTTTACGACGTATTGTTTTTATTCTGGCAATAATTTTTTTGACTGTATCGTCTGTAGTTGATATTGCAGCACAGGATTTTAGCGATGATCCCCTTATGTTAGATGAAAGTGACGAATTCGGTTTTGAACAGCTCGGAGGCGATGACTTCCAAAGCGATGATTTTGGGACCCAGCCTGCACAAGATCTTTTTGAACCTTCCGACTCTCAATTTGATTCCGGAGATCAATACTTTGATGAAGGAGCGTTTTCCGATGAAACTGAATCAACTTTGAAGGATGATCTCCTTGTTCGTCGTGAATTATTATCACAAGAGGGAAAAGATGCACCCTCTAATCTTGGTTATGGTGCTGGAACAGGGTTGATGATTGGCACTTGGTTCGCATTTATACGAAAAGAAACCAACACTCGTCAACAGTTCCGCACGATAGGCACAAGTACCGTGCTTGGTGCTGTAATCGGGATTATGCTAGGTACACGCAGCGTATGGGACCCCGGCGCTCCTCGTCCGGAAGAAAGTGCCGAACCCACTGCTTTCATGCATTCCCCAGCAGGCTGGTTATTTGCCCAAAAGAGAGATGCGTTAAAAATTGCCTACCGTTGGAAGTTTTAGCAACACTTACGCCAAATCAAGGTTGCAGGGATCAGCTTACATGCTGCAGGGTTTATTTAACAAGTTTTGAAACTGAAACCTGAGCTCTGACTCCTTCACCGACTGCGAATATTTTTGTGCAGCAGTCGCATATTCTCTCGAAAACGGTAACTGATTGTGTTGAGTAAAATTCCAATACCCATGCTGCCAAAACCAAGTAACATCAAACTCGTTGATAAAATGGCAGTTGGAACCTTGTTTACATATTCGTCTTCCAAATAATCCAGGATGACCCATATTCCTGAAATCCCTCCAGCCAAAACGAAAGCCAGCCCAATTCCACCAAAAAATGTGAATGGTTTGTAGGCTTTGGCGATTCTGGCAATTTCTGAAAGTACCCGAAAGCCATCATGAAAAGTACGTAACTTTGAAACAGAACCCTCCGGACGCTCACGGTAGGGAAGGGGAACTTCTTCAATCCGAAATCCATAATCCAATATTCGAATAGTCATTTCAGTTTCTACTTCAAACCCAGAAGAAAGTATCGGTATAGACTGTACCAATTCACGACTATATGCACGATAGCCGGACATGATATCTGAGAGATTGCTGTCAAAAATCCAGTTGACTAATCTGCACACCAAATTGTTGCCAAAAACATGTAGCGGACGAAAAGACGCTGTGGTATATTCCGTTAAACGTACGGCAACCGTCATATCGGCATGACCTTTCATCACAGGTTCAAGAAGTTGCCGGACATGCTCAGCAGAATAGGTGTCGTCTCCATCAACAATCACATAATAATCCGCATCTACTTTCCGGAACATGCTTGCCACCACATTCCCCTTCCCTGGACGTAGTTCAGGAATCACTTCTGCTCCTGACTTTTCTGCGATGGCTGCGGTGCAGTCTGTGCTGTTGTTATCAAAAATAATGATTTTTGCTTCTGGAATTGCTATATGAAAATCCTGAATTACTTTGCCAATAGTTATTTCTTCATTCAGGCAAGGAATCAGAACGACAATTGTTGCTTTATGGTTGTTGTTCATGAGTTTTAGATAATAGTTTGTTGATCAAAGTCTATATTTTTTTTTGATACTTCGCAACTCTTGTTCAATTTCAGTGTCTTTGATATTGGAACCGACATAAGGTGAATTTCTTGGGACAGTCCTACTTCGTCGATCTTTTAAACGCTGCAATTCTGCTTCAATTTTTTCCGCAGGATCATTGTGTGTACAGGTATTTTTTTGTGATTTATCTCCTGGCCTCTTATTAGTATTCCGGTTTTCTGTTTCATCACTGAAGGTCTCACTCATATCCTGAAAAATCTGTAGGGCCCACTCAACAAGCATTTCCAGCGGGTCCCTGAAATTTAGTCCAAATTGCCCCAGCAATTCTTCCACTTCCCTGAGAAGATCCTCAATTGTTTCTTCTGGTTCCATAGAAGTTGCTTGCTGAGAACTGTAGTAATATCCAGATTTTTGCTTAAAGTTGCTTTTGTTTGAAGAAGAACTTGAGCTTGTCTGGTTTTTCTGGTCATGTGGTTGTCGGGCTTTTGTTGCTGGTTTTTCGAGTTGGATGTCAAAAATCAGACGTTTTTCCGGATCAGCTAAAGTTTTGTAGGCTTGAGAAAGTCGCACAAATATCTTTTGCTGGCGTTTACGCTCTTCCTCGTTAACGTGCTGAAATAAATCAGGGTGGCAAGATTTAGCTTTTCTGCGGAATGCACTACGGATTACAGAAATATCTGCATTCTGGGGCACCTCGAGCAATGTATAGTAATTATCCAATTTTCATTAAACATCTAAAAAATTATAAACCATGGAACGCATCCTCTATTTTGACTTAGAAACCAAGTATTCTGCCGATGAAGTAGGTGGCTGGGGTAACATAGAAGACATGGGGATGTCAATCGGAGTGATTTGGGACACTACCAATGAAAAATTCCATGTATATATTGAACACCAAATTCAGGAAATGGTCGATCATTTTTATCGGGCAGATCAAATTGTTGGATTTAATCATGTTGGTTTTGACTATCGTGTAGTAGCTGGAGTTCGACATGCGGACTCCCATGAACGTTCCCAGCTTCACACTGAACTGGCCGGACTGAAAAATTTTGATATGCTGCTGGAATTAAAAAAATTACTCGGTCACCGTCTCAAACTTGAATCGATTGCACGTCCAACTCTAGGGACCGGTAAATCAGCTGATGGCCTGCAGGCACTAAAGTGGTATAAAGAGGGGAAGCTTGACAAAATCATAGAGTATTGCAAAGTTGATGTTGAAGTTACTCGAGATGTGCATCGTTATGCTCTAGAAAACGGGAAGCTGCATTACGATTCACGAAGCGGCATTAAAACCGTTAACTTAGACTGGAATATCCATCCTGAAAAACAGCAGTTCCAGCAAATGTCTTTATTTTAGGAGGTTAATTCCATTGGCCAAGAATGCTAAGCCAGCCAAGATAAACTTCAGCGCATCTAAGCGAACTATACGGTTGTATTTTTCAAATCATGACTTTTTTTGAAAAACTGGGAAATCTGATTTTTTCCAAAAAAACCTATCTTTGTGTCGGTCTTGATCCAGTCTGGGAAAAAATTCCGGAACACCTGCCCCGCACTCAGGAAGGCTTGCTTGAGTTTCTGCTGATGATTGTAGGTGAAACGAAAGATTATGTTGCTGTTTTCAAACCAAATTTTGCTTACTTTGAGGTTTTGGGGGCTTCCGGAGTTGAGGTTTTGAAGGAATTAATTCAGAAAATTCCTCAGGGGATCCCAGTGATTGGTGACGCAAAACGGGGAGATGTAGGTCACACTGCTCAAATGTACGCCAGGTCAGTCTTTGAGACTATTGGCTGTGATGCAGTGACTGTAACGCCCTATCAGGGCGAGGACGCACTGAGACCGTTTTTTGATTATACTGATCGAGGGGTCTTTGTTCTGTGTTTAACATCTAACCCCGGAGCAGTCGATTTTCAGCTTCCGGATTTGCATTTACAAGTCGCAAAAAAAGTTCAGGAATGGAATGTTTCAGGTAATGCTGGTTTGGTAGTTGGAGCAACCCGATCTGATAAAATTGCTGCAGTCAGGAAGATTTCCGGACAGATGCCGTTCCTGATTCCTGGAGTCGGCAGTCAACGGGGTGAGTTGAAAAATACGCTTTTATTTGCAGAGGACGGTTCGAAAATCCCATATTTGATCAATGCATCTCGCAGTATCCTTTATGCCTCCTCAGGTGAGGATTTTGCACAGCAGGCTGGAAATGCAGCCAAAGAATTGCGGGATCAGATCAATTTATGTCGCTCATTTTTGTGAGCATTCCTGTCAGTCCGGGTAAAATGCTCTGTGCTGGAACTGCAGAGTCGCTTTGCAGAGTAACTTGTTTCAGTATCTTTCCATCGAGCCAATACTCCAGTCTGCCCAGTTGCTGTCCAGCATCGACTGGTGCTCCAGTTTGAGAGGGAATTTGCGGTAATATCTTCAGGCGTTTCCGCTCTTCCCGACTCAACAAAATGCTCACCGACTCAGCCACCTGAAGAGAAACATCTTCCACTTCGCCGCCATCTACTTTGGCGGAAAACGGAACCGAATCACCTTTCTTGTTCAACTCATATTTTAAGTAATTATTAAAACCGTAATTGAGCAAGTGTTTGGTTGTTTTGCTCCGCCAACGCGAATTTGTGGCACCTAATACTACTGAAATGAAACGTTGTCTTTCGCGCTTTGCAGTGGATACAAGATTGAAACCCGCACGCCGATGATATCCAGTTTTCATACCCTCCATTCCACGATAATTACGGATCAACCGATGATTTGTGTTTAACAATTGAAACGTTCCGTTACGAAAACTGTCTATACGGGTGGAGGACCAATGAAGATATTGCGGATGCTTTAACAGTTCCAAAGCTAGCAAATACAAATCATAGGCGCTGCTCACATCAAGTTCTTGACCACGTCCGGGCGGCAGACCGTGAACTGAATAAAAATGGGTTTTCCTCATGCCGAGCTGTAGGGCACGTTCATTCATTTTTATGATAAAAATCTTGTCACTACCGTAAACGTGTTCAGCCACTGCGACAGCAGCGTCATTTGCTGATGAAATGACAATGGCTTTCATCAACTCGGCGAGCTGAAAAACTTCTCCTTGTTTTAAATAAACTTGGTGTCCGCCGATTTTGCTAGCCCAACGTGAAACTTTGACATGATCCTGCAAACTGATTCTTCCCGATTTGATCTCCTCAAGGGTGATCAGTGCAACCATCATTTTTACAAGTGATGCAGGATAAATTTTTTGATGCATTCGGTCATGACGTAAAATGCGTCCGGACTCTGCATCAGCCAAAAGAGCTGCTTTGTAGTGTGAACGGTATCGGTTTGCGTTCTCTGCTGAAAAAGAGGAGTTTGTTGTGAGCAGAGAGCTAACCAGAAATACTCCGGGAAATAAAGAAAAACGGATTAAAGTAGCTAAATTATGCAAGGCTTTTTCTTTCCGATGGATTGAGGAGTTGAAAATTGTTACAAGCAATTGTCTGGCTCCCGACATGTTTCAAGGATTGTACCGTTTTTTCGTGTCTTGAATGTTCTGGGTTATTAATTAGCAAAAAAACTGAATTAGATTCAATTGTTTCAATTAAAACTGCCCTTGCTGCTAAATCGATGATTAAGTTACTTGAAAATAACTAAAATGCTGGATTCATGCTGGCGCAGTAATGATAAACATGTTTCATGTTTTACTTTATACGATTGAATCTGCTCTCTGAATTCGTTTTACAGATTGACATTTATTCAGCTTTTTCCTAACCTGAAACGACTTCGTTAGGGGTGGGGGTTTTCTCAAAAGGGAACCACCTGAGAAAGTCCCTTGGAACCTGATCCGGATCATGCTGGCGCAGGAAAACGACGCTTCTTTTTTGCGAATTCTGCGTTCAAGTTCCCGATACTTCCTCTTTATCCGCCATCCGAATATATTGTTTTTGTGAGATTTTACAGCTTGTCCGGATACCACTTATATTAAACTATTGATGCGGAGATTGCTATGAAAAATAAAATCCTGTCTGTTTTTTCCCTGTCGATTATCGTTGCGGGAATTTCCGTTTACTCGGCTTGGTCCGCAGAATTAACCATATACACTTACGATTCTTTCAACAGTGAGTGGGGTCCCGGTCCGGTTGTTTTCAAGCGTTTTGAAAAAGAGTGTGCTTGTAAGCTAAAAGTTGTTTCTCCCAGCGATTCCGGTACAGTACTCAATCGTGTGATTTTGGAAAAAGCCAATCCGAAAGCCGATATTCTGCTTGGTTTGAACAACAGTGAAATTGGAAAATCATTCCGCTATGACTTGTGGGAAGCGTATCACTCGCCTCTTTTGGAGCAAGTTCCGGTGGATTTGCGTGTAGACAAAAAATATCGCGTGACACCTTTTGATTACGGTTTCATCGCCTTTGTTTATGACAGTGAAAAATTGAATAGTCCGCCGCAAAGTCTGCAGGATTTGCTGGATCCAAAATACAGGAGAAAGATTGTGATTGAGAATCCAAAAACTTCTTCACCTGGCCTGTCGATGCTGCACTGGACGATTGGGGTTTATGGAGAAGAGGGCTACCTGGATTACTGGAAGAAGTTAGAGCCAAATTTGCTCTCTGTAACCAACGGGTGGTCTGCTGCTTACGGTATGTTCACCAAAGGTGAGGCGCCGATTGTGTTGAGCTATGTCACCAGTCCGGCCTATCATTTGGAATACGAAAAAACCGAACGCTATCAAGCTGCCATTTTTCAAGAGGGGCACTATCGGCAAATTGAATTTGCGGGAATTCTCAAAGGTACAAAACACCAGAAACAAGCGCGAGAGTTTATTGACTTTATGCTTTCTGAAAAATTCCAAAACGTAATTCCACTGACAAACTGGATGTTTCCGATAATCCAACATCAACCCCTTCCGGACTCATTCCGTATTGTTCCGCAACCGAAAACTGTTCAGGAATTGAATGCTGTGCGAGTCCACCAAAATAATTCTAAATGGTTGAAAGAGTGGTCACGGGCCATGTCTGAGTAATCGATTATAATAAATGAAACGTCATCCGTTACGTCTCCTACAAATATCCGCACTGCTACTGCTTGGTGCGGGATTTTATTGGCCGGTGTTGGCTTTTCTCTCCGGCAACAACCCTTTGCATACAGATGAGATTTTTTTTCAGTGGGAATTTTTCCAGGAGTTTTTGAGTGATCCATGGAATTTACGGGTGATAGGTTTTTCGTTCTATCAGGCTTTTTTGAGCTCTGTACTTTCGATTCTTGTTGGGCTTCCCGGAGCATGGCTGCTTACGCACTATAACTTTCCCGGACAGCGCTGGTTTCGCTTGTTGACCTATCTCCCCTTCATTCTGCCTTCGATTCTGGTGGTTTTGGCAATGGTTCTGTTTTTTGGTAACTACGGCTGGGTCAACCGCGGCCTCATGGCCTTACTCGGAATTGATGAACCACCGGTACATTTCCTCTATTCGCTGACGGGGATTTTGATTGCGCATGTTTTTTACAATTTCCCCTTGGCCATGAAAATCATTACAGATCAATGGGAACGAATTTCCCTGAAATATCTCCAAGCTGCACGTTCTCTGGGAGCCGGAAGCACAAGGCGTTTTTTCGGTATTACTTTGCCCTTGTTGATGCCGTCCATTGGATCTGCCTTTGTGCTGATATTTCTGCTCTGTATGAACAGTTTTGCAATTATTCTGGTACTCGGCGGAGGCATTCGTTACACGACAATTGAAGTTTTGATTTACCAGCTGGCCCGCATTGAACTTGATTTCTCAGGAGCAGCATGTTTAGCTTTTCTTCAGGGAGGACTGAGCTTAATCGGTCTGGCAATTTTGCTCAAGGGCATGGACCGGAGAGTTGAACAGGAATCCGGAATCAAAAGCTGGATGCCGGAAAAACTGAGGAACCGCTCCTTAAAAGCCTGGTTTGGTTTGTGCTGGATTATGCTTGTACTAATTTTTGCTCTGGGGCCGCTGATTGCCATCATGATGGATTCATTCCGCAAGTTTGAAAATGGCGAATGGATTTACACTTGGCACTGGTACCAAGAACTTTTTACCTGGCGTGAAAATAATCATTTTTTTTCATCACTCTGGAATTCCTTGCGGATTGGACTCGGAAGCGCGCTAATTTCATCCTTGTCCGGGCTTGGGATTGTTAGTTTAATTGCCTACCGAAAGGGGGTGCAGCGCCGTTTTTGGGAATTGCTTATGCTATTTCCTCTTGCGCTGTCCACAGTTGTTTTTGGTGTGGCATGGTTCTATTATTATCAAGGTCATTTGGCTGGAACAGTGCCGCTGATTTTTATCGTGATGGCAATGCATGCACAGCTGACGTGTCCGTATTGGATACGAATCGTTCTGCCGACACTGGAAAATATCCCAACACAATGGCACACAGAGTCAAAAATGCTGGGCAAGCAGGCTCTGGAGTACGGTTTACGGATTTTGTGGCCCTGGCTGCGGAGGACTTTTTTGATCGCCTTTTTCTTCAGTTTCTCACTTTCTCTCGGTGAACTTAATTCGACCATGATGATTGCCGATGATTCTGTACGTACCCTTCCGCTTGAAATTTACGGAGCTATTTCCGGATATCGTTTTTCGTATGCATCAGCCGTTGCGGTGATTTTGCTCTTGCTCTCAGCGACAACATTTCTTGTGGTGGAGTGGAGTCTCGGACGTTTTGGTCTGCTAAAACAAACAAATAAAGGTTTTTTGGAAAATAACTTTGCTATTGTTAGAGAAACGGGATAGCCTGATAAACAGACAGTATCTTAGTTTGGTAACCGAAGAATCGTACCGGGAGGAATGTATGGAGTTTGGGAGCGCTAGAGAGGAAGCAATTTTTGCAGAGAAAGTTGCTTGTAAAAGCATTTCTGCTTCTGCCTTGGAGCAAGGATTGGAAACAGCAATTCTTGATTATGCGATCAGCACATTTCCTTTCTATGGTGCTTTTGAGAACGTTCCCGGTTATCGCGAAGAAGAACTTTCTGATTTGATCGAAGGATTGGTTTCAGATGGTGTTGTTAAGGTTGGCTTCTACTACGAAGAAATGCAGGAGAGCCTGACAATTTTTTATTTCCTTCGATTAAATGAAGAAAAACATGTGGTTCTGGGGCTTGACCCAAATGAGGTCTGCGTCATTATTTCAAATGTTAACGGAATATTTCGCTTGAACGATGAACAATATGTGAATTTGTTGAAAATCCCGCTCTGCTGAATCCTTTCCGGATTTGCAAAATCCCCTTTTATTTCACTTCTACCTACAAAATCCATGTCAGAACTTTCGGTTTTACCAACATTCCGGAGATCAGAGCCTATTCATCTAGCTTTGATTGGCATGTCCGGAGCAGGAAAATCTTACTGGTCTTCAAAATTGATAAATCAGGGTTTTCACAGTTTTTGTTGTGATGATTTGATTGAAAAAAAGTTGGAAGAGTTCTTATGGCTGCCGAACGGCAAGAAGCTTTCAATGGCCGAATGGATGGGACATCCATATGAACCGCAGTACATTCAGGCAGAGCAGAACTACTTGGAGTTTGAGGTGGAAATGATGGAATCCATTTGCTCTTTTTTGAGAGAAGATGGGTATCAGGACAAAAACGTTGTAGTTGATACGACTGGAAGCCTTATTTACACTGGCGAAACCCTGATTGGATGCTTAAGAGAAATAACAACAATTGTGTATTTGAAAGCACAACTTGGATCCATCAAAGCAATGTATGAGACTTTTTTGCGGGATCCAAAGCCAGTATTGTGGCAAGGACGGTTTAACAAGCAACCGCAAGAATCAAACCAGGAAGCCCTTTTGCGTTGCTATCCGGAACTGCTGAGATCAAGACAAAGGGAATATGAACGCTATGCGGATGTTGTGATTGACTTTGAAACACTGCGCAAGAGAGGATTTGGAGTAAAAGGTTTTCTGGAAACAATCCAGAAAAATGCTTAAGTCCAGCCGCCAGTCTCAATCTTCTGGTTTATAAGCCTTTTTATTAAACCATGTCTGGTTTCCTTCTTTTCAATTGAAAGAAAAATCTATTCTTCTAACAAATCATCGTTGCTATTTTGGACAGCATTGAAAAGAGCTTTCTGCATGGGAAAAAACTTCCAATTCATTTAGAATTTTTTTCTAGAGCTAAATGCTTCAAGAAATTCTCCATTGATTCAGTTGTGTTCTAATGTGTAAATTTTTCTTGAAATTTGTGGAAGAACAAAATATACTACAAGCAGGAAATCTTTAATAAAGGAGGCACTATGGAAATTATCTCTGTTGATGGTTGGTATTTATTATTGCGTTGGATCCATTTTCTTGCGGGTATAACGTGGATCGGGCTGTTATATTATTTTAATTTTGTGCAAGGTGAATGGTTTAAAGAAACTGATGCGCCCGCAAAATCTGCTGCAATACAAAAACTTGTTCCTCGTGCTCTTTGGTGGTTCAGGTGGGGTGCTATGTTCACGTTTCTTGCAGGTGCTTTGACATTGATTACCAAGGGTATGCAGGTAGGATGGGGGATTTATGAGTCATCTTGGGGTATAGTCATTCTTACCGGAAGTGTTCTTGGAACATTAATGTTTTTAAATGTGTGGCTGATTATTTGGCCGAAACAACAAATAGTTATTGCATCAGCTAATCAGGTTGCTGATGGCGGCGATCCTTTGCCTGATGTTGCAGAATGTACTGCTAAAGCAGGATTGGCATCCCGAACAAATACATTGTTTTCTATTCCGATGCTTCTGTCCATGGGGGCGGCAAGTCATTATCCTCTTAATGTGACAGTTGAAACAAATTATACAGGACTTTTTTGGGTTTTAGCCATAATTATTGGATTGATTGAAATAAATGCAGTAATCGGTAAACCTGGACCGATGGCTACCGTAAAAGGCGTCATCACTTCAGGTGTAGTACTTACAGTAATTCTATTTGGAGCTATAGATTTGTTGGTCTAAGTACGGATCATTCCATGAAAGAGAAGTTTTTTTGTTAATGATTATCAATATGCATAGTTAAAAATTATTAAGTACAACCTACTCCCTCCTTGTTACTTCTCCCTAGTTTTTCTAAATAGGGAGAAGTAAGCTATTCTCCATCTGCTAATATATTCTTTTTCATCTCAAATAATGCACCAATTTTGTTTCATTCTCATATTATTTTATTGCAAGTTGTTAAATGGAAATTTTCAAACAAGGTGAGGCAGAGTTACAATTTGAAGATGATAGAAAAAATGAAACAATTACATTAACCATGGATCCTGTCAAAGGGAAGGTTGTTTATAATGCAAATTGCGTTTCATGCCATAATAATGATCCAAAAAAACAAGGAAGCATTGATCCACAGATTTATGGTTCTTCAAAAGAACTTCTATCAAAAAAAATTAATTATGGGAAATATCCAAAGAATTACAGACCAAAAAGGTCCAAGAAAGTAATGCCTTTAATGCCGCATTTAGATAAGGAAATAAAAAATTTACATGCATTTCTAAATGCACCTTCATGAAAAATACATAATCGCGGATTCAGCTCCTAAGTGCACCAATGGCGGTATGGAAAAAGCTCTACTGACCGTTGATGTGTGGGAGCATGCTTATTATGTAGATCGCCGCAATGTTTGTCCGGCCTACTTGGAAGCATGGTGGAATCTGGTAAACTGGGACCAGGTCGCAGATTTTTTTTGCGGGATACACAACCCTCACATTTGACTGCACGGGGTTTTTTCCAATTCTCCAGACCTTTCCGTCCTTTACTATTTCCTCCCGGACACCAATTTTATGGCATGAGAATTGCCTTTTTCAGACTGATACGCATGAGTAACCTGGAGTAGCCAGTGCCTTGTTAAAGTCAGTCTGAAGCCCAAGAAAATTCACTGAAATTCCCATAGTGTTGTCATGCCTGTGTACCAGCTTATTCCTGAAGTTCCTTTGTTTCCACCAGTAGATCAGGCGGAAGATGATGGTCTATTAGCTGTTGGCGGAGATTTGACGAAAGAGCGCTTGCTTGCCGCATATCGTAGAGGGATTTTCCCATGGTATGAAGTGGGGCAGCCGATTTTGTGGTGGAGCCCAGACCCGCGTTTGGTTTTATTTCCAGAAGAATTGAAAATCTCGCGTAGCCTGCGCAAAGTGTTGCGCAAGGAGCAGTTTGAAATTCGTTTCGATTCTGCATTTGAAGATGTTATCAAAGCTTGTGCTGATGTCCGGACGGAGCGGGGTGACGAAACGTGGATCATTCCGGAAATGCAACAGGCCTACACCGAATTGCATCAGGAAGGTTATGCCCATTCTGTTGAAAGCTGGCTTGAGGGAGAGTTAGTAGGCGGGCTTTACGGGATTTCGTTGGGACAGTGTTTTTTTGGAGAATCGATGTTCAGCACGACGAACGATTCCTCCAAAGTGGCTTTGGTTGCACTGGCTGAATTTTCTCAGCAGGTTGGAATCAAGCTGATTGACTGTCAAATGACAACACCACATCTTCTGAGTTTGGGGGCTCGTGAAATAACACGGGAAGTGTTTCTAAAAAAGCTAAAAAAACACTTGGAAAATCCCACAATAAAGGAACTTTGGGATAGTGGACCTAAACAATGATAGTAAATATTATACAAAATTGAAATGGCGGAATCACGAGGGAAAAAAGTTTTTCGAATTCAGTTAACTGTCTCAGTTGTTGTACTGTTGTTCACGCTGGGTGCATTTAGCCTGGTTGCAGCTTTTTATTTGGGAATGACTGCTGGCAATAGTATGCAGCGACCTCCTGAAAGTTCTGTTACGGAAACTGACATTTCTGCAGAGAAGCCTATGTCAGAGGAAGAACTGAAGTTTTTTGGTTTGGGAGAACGAAAAAAAGAACATGACTCGCTTGATCTGGAAGAATTACGTGATTTGAGAAAGAAGACTGAAGAACTGATCAAAGCTCCTAAAACACCTGAATCTGCTTCACCGGAAGTGCCTAAAGCAATAACCCCAGACGTTGCAGCTCCGGAAAGCCCGGTTTCTGAACAAAAAACTGTGGGCAAAAAATCTGTTCCGGCTCCCAAAGTTGATACCCCAAAAAGTCCGGAGAATGCAATAATTCCTGCTGCCGAAACTAATAAAAATGCAACCTACACGATCCAGGTTCTTGCATCAAGAAAGCATGCAAATGCAAAAAAGCTGGTTGAAAAACTTAAGAAAAACGGCTTTGAGGATACATTTATTTTCAAGCACACTGCAGGAAGTAAAACGCTTTATCGTGTTCGAGTGGGTAAAATAGAACTTTCAGAGACTAAAAATTTGGCCAATAAACTCAAAAAACTCAAATATATTGATTCCGTTCAAGTCACACGCTTCTGAAGTGTGTCCAACACCAAGCTCCAAGTATTCAGCTTTTCACATTTTGACAGCCAGAATAGGTCGCAATGAGTAATTATTGGCGTTTTTCACGCTCAGCTTATTACTCTGTTATTGCAGCATTGCCGTTACTAGTGGCTTACGAAATACTGGTTATTCTGACCCAATCCCGTTATTGGGGACTCAGAAATGCTGCTGATATGTGGATCCGTACATTTTTGATGGCCTTCGAACTTCAATCACAACACTTGACTTTTGTGATGATCGGCATCCTGTTCGCTTTGATTCCGATAGCTAAAACTCACTCCTCCGGAGTTCGGCTCCAGGTGAATTTCTTTGCATTGATGTTTGCAGAGGCTTTTGCTTACAGCTTGGTTCTTGGTGGGGTGCTGCAGTCAATATTAAGAGTCGGTGGCTTATCGTCTGTTGGTCCTGGGAATGGGACTATGCAGAATTTTGCGCTTTCTTTGGGTGCAGGTTTATTTGAAGAAATTATTTTTAGGGTACTCTTGCTCAACCTGCTTTTTTTACTCCTAAAACCATTGTTGAGAAACAAGGTCACAACTGCAGTTGTTTCAGTTTTAGCAGCTTCCTTCCTTTTTTCGATGAGTCACTATATCGGCTCTATGGCGGATTCGTGGCAACTGTACAGTTTTATGTTTCGCTGGGCTGCAGGCTTATTGTTTACAGTCCTCTATTTCATGCGTGGCTTTGCCATAACAGCCTATACTCACGCCCTCTATGATATTTGGGTTCTGGTTTGATTTTGAGCTTTTAGATTTTCACTGAGAAATTTATAATCAATCTTTGATTTTTAGATCCATTTTGCCAATTCCCAAACACAAATCACTTAAAATATGAAAGTTCCATTGCTAGATCTGCGTCCTCCTTTGGAGGAGTTACGCGATGAAATTGTTGAGGCTGTTACTCAAGTCATTGATTCAACCCGCTACATTATGGGTCCGGAAATTGAGAGACTGGAAAAAGAAATTGCTGAATATTGCGGTACTGCGGATGCAGTAGGGGCATCTTCCGGAACCGATGCCCTTTTGCTTTCTCTGATGGTTTTAGACGTTGGGCCTGGAGATATTGTGTTAACGAGTAATTTTTCCTTCTTTGCAACTGCAGGAGTTGTTGCCCGTTTGAATGCGACTCCATTTTTTGTTGACATTGATCCGGGAACTTACAACATTGATCCGAAACAATTGAGAATTACTTTGGCCGGTATGGATGAGGAAACCCGGAAACGTGTGAAAGCCATTATTCCAGTTCATCTCTACGGACAGTGTGCAGATATGGCAGAAATTATTGATATTGCCGGAGAGTTCGATATTCCCATTATTGAAGATGGTGCACAGGCAATTGGTGCAGAGTGTGAGATTAATGGAAAAACAAGACGAGCTGGTAGTATGGGAGATTTTGGCTGTTTTTCTTTCTTTCCTACAAAAAATTTAGGAGGAGTTGGAGACGGAGGGATTGTCACAGTCAACAAACCCGAACTGGCAGAACTATTGCGTCTCAAACGAGTTCATGGTGGTGAGAGAAAATACTACCATCGTGTGATAGGAGGTAACTTTCGTCTGGATCCAATTCAGGCAACTGTCATTCGAGTTAAGCTGCCTCGCCTGTACAAATGGCACAAGCAACGTAAGAAAAATGCTGATTACTATAATAAGTTGTTTGGTGAAGCCGGCTTAGGCGGGAAGGTGAGGACACCTCAGATTGAGCATATCCAAAGTCTGCAAAATCCTCATATTTATAACCAATATGTGATTAGAGCTGAGAGGCGGGATGAGTTGCAGTCTTTTTTGACTGAAAATGAAATTGCAGTAGCAATTTATTATCCCCTCCCATTTCACCTGCAAGAGTGTTTCCTGCATTTAGGTGGAAAAGCTGGTGACTTCCCAGTTTCAGAAGCAGCAGCAAGGGAAGTTCTCGCCCTGCCTGTTTATCCGGGAATGAGTAGAGAGATGCAGGAAACAGTAGTAGAGAAAATTGCAGAATTCTATCAGGCTTAACCTTCTTTTTCCTTGAGTTTTTCCTGTCGCTCCTTGATCACTTTTTCCTGAACAAAGGAAGGACATTCTGCATATTTCTCAAATTCCATAGTGTAATTTGCCTTTCCTGCAGACATGGAACGAAGAGATGTAGCATAGCCGAACATTTCACCCAAGGGCACACCAGAATTGATTACTGTGTCGTCACCTTGTACTTCTGATCCGTAAATCACACCACGTCTAGAACTCAGGTCTCCAATTATCGGACCCTGAAATTCACTTGGAGTTTCCACCTCAACTTTCATAATTGGCTCAAGTAACACCGGATTAGCCTTGCCGACTGCCTGACGCATAGCGTAGCGTGATGCAAGCTGATAAGCCAAATCGCTTGAATCAACATCGTGGTATTTCCCTTCGTTAAGTGTGACCTTGATATTAACCATCGGGAATGCGGCCAGGGGACCTTTTTCCATCACATCCCTGAAGCCTTTTTCGCATGCGGGAATATGTTCTGATGGAATTGAGCCACCAAAAATTTTATTTTCAAATTCAAAACCTTCTTTATGATTCAAAGGTAACGGCTCAATAGATCCTGTGACTCCTGCAAACTGCCCGGAACCGCCAGTTTGTTTTTTATGTAAATAATCGTATTCTGCTGCAGTTGTAATAGCTTCTCGGTAGTTAACTTGCGGTGCACCGACAATTGCATCAACTTCAAATTCACGGCGCATTCTTTCAATATAAATATCGAGGTGAAGTTCACCCATTCCAGAGATAACCGTATCTCCAGATTCTTCGTCAGATGAAACGTGAAAAGTTGGATCTTCGCGCGTAAAACGTCCCAGAGCCTTACTCATTTTCATGTGCTGTTCGTTATCTTTTCCCTTTACAGCCAGAGAAATCACAGCATCCGGGACAAAGATAGATTCACAGGAAACATGGGCTCCTTCTCCGCAAAAAGTGTCGCCTGAAGCACAATCAACCCCTACCATTGCAATAATATCTCCTGCCTCGGCAACATCAATGTTTTCACGGTCATTGGAGTGCATTCTTACCATACGGCCAACACGCATCTTGTTGCCCGTTCTGGAGTTGATCACTTGCTCTCCTTTGGAGAGTTTACCTTGATAAATCCGTGTGTATGTCAGCTGTCCAAATTGCTCTTCTGTGAGTTTGAATGCCATCACCACAGTTGGCTTGTCTGGGTCACAACTTAAAAGTATCTCCTCTTGTGTCTTCACGTCACTAGCTTTTGTTGGCGCTGCCTCCAGGGGGGAAGGCAGATAGCGAGTGACTGCATCAAGGAGTAATTGTACGCCTTTATTTTTGAAAGCGCTTCCCATGTATACTGGACATAACTCCAGCGACAGCACACCTTTTTTTACTGCCGCGTGTATGCTGTCTTCCGAAATTTCTTTTTCTTCCAGTAAATCTTCCATCATTTGATTATCAAACATAGAAACTGCTTCCAACATATTAGCCCGATAACTTTCTGCATCAGCTCTTAACTCATCCGGAATTTCCTCGACCCGCAGATCATCACCATGTTCTCCGTCAAAATAAATAGCCTTCATTGTGATCAGGTCAATTATTCCTTTGTGATTTTCCTCCAGTCCAATCGGCAGCTGCATGGAAACTGCGTTCAAATCAAGAATTTCACGAATACCTTTAATTCCGTTATGTGGATTTGCACCCATTCTGTCCAGTTTATTAATAAATGCAAGGCGCGGAACCCGATATCGTTTCATCTGACGATCTACTGTGATCGATTGCGACTGTATACCTGCCACACCACATAGGATCATAATTGCACCATCAAGAACCCGTAGAGATCGCTCAACTTCAACCGTAAAATCAACGTGTCCTGGAGTATCAATGATGTTTATTTTTTTGTCTTTCCATTCCACACTTGTTGCAGCAGAAGTGATTGTGATACCTTTTTCTTTTTCCAGTTCCATGTGATCCATGGTCGCACCGGCGCCGCCTCCGCGGACTTCCTCGATTTTGTGAATTTTGCCGGCATAGTACAAAACACGCTCCGTGAGAGTTGTTTTCCCACTGTCTATATGAGCGGAAATGCCGATGTTTCTCGTGTTTTCAAGAATTTTTTGTGATGCAGGGTTCATTGCCCAATCCGTTATTTATATAATTTGAGAATAAAAAATTAAAATAAAATGTAACTGCTAAGTATGGCAGAAAATTATCTTATTATCAATTAATATTCCATAGCTATAGACAGGTGGGATTATTAAGACTAAAACAGGAAGTATTATGTGAAAATGAGCTTCGTCTCGTTGAAACTGCTTACGTATCCAATACGTGCTGAGGAAGAAATACCAGCCTCGTGCAGTGCTTTTAGAATCGACGGTGTTTGATCTTCCGGAACTGCGACCAAAAGGCCGCCGCTAGTTTGAGGGTCCAGCATTAATTCTTGCTGTAGCGGAGATAATTCTTCGGCAAAACTCCAATGTTTTTCGACCATGCGCCTGTTGGTTTCATTAACACGGGTACTTACTCCGCGCTCATACATTTCCATGGTCTCACTCAAAACAGGAATATCAGCTAGTGTGATATTTAATGTTAAGTCTGAGCCGCGTACCATTTCCAGCCCGTGTCCTGCAAAACCAAATCCTGTGATATCAGTTGCTGCATGTATCTCAAAATGCGCTAATACTTCTGCGGCTGCTCTGTTCAGTTCGATCAAGGAGTTAAGACATTCCTGAAGCGCTTTTTTGGAAACTAAATTTTTCAGATTAGCATTGAGTAACACACCGCTACCGATGGCTTTGGTCAAAATTAGCTGATCTCCTGGTTGAGCGCCGATATTTCTCCAAATTTTTTCTGGGTGTACCAGCCCGGTAACTGTCAGACCAAATTTTGGTTCATCATCATCAGTTGTATGGCCTCCTAAAAGTACTGCACCTGCCTCTGTTATTTTTTGCAGTGCTCCAGCAACAATCCCTTCTAATACCTCATGATCAAGTTTTCCTGAAGGGAATCCAACCAGGTTTAAACAGGACAGAGGTTTGCCGCCCATTGCATAAATATCACCTAAAGAATTAGCTGCGGCAATTTGTCCAAAGAGGTAAGGATCATCGACAGGTGGTGAGATAATATCAGCAGTGAAAACGAGAGCCTGTTCCGTATTCAGAAGATACACTCCGGCATCATCGCTTGTGTTAAAACCAACGAGTAGATTTTGATCATTATTTTGTGGCAGAGAAGCCAGAAGCTTGTTCAATCCGACCGGATTGTATTTCGCCGCTCAACCACAGGTTTTTGCTAAACTTGTGAGGCTGGGCTTTTGAATAAATTTTCTTAGATTCATAGAATCGATTTTGTTGTTTGTGCGCTCCATGCAGTGGGAGCGTAGCAATCAGAGATTTTTTTTGCATTCAGTGGGATCAAACTGAAAAAAACAGAAATTTCAGGATTTCAGGAAAGCTGTAAAAAAACAAGACTTATACCTCAAAACAGGCTTTGATGGAATCTGGAATACATTGAGCCTGTAGGCGCTTAGGATCGGTAGGGTGC
>JAKUUI010000025.1 GCA_022448485.1 SAR324 cluster bacterium | reverse complement strand
TCAGGTTTCGGTTCAGGTTTCGGTTCAGGTTTCGGTTCAGGTTTCGGTTCAGGTTTCGGTTCAGGTTTCGGTTCAGGTTTCGGTTCAGGACTGCCAGGTAAGCTTGTCCCATCTCCAGAAACTTCCGGATCTGACTCCAGTAAAGCAACTAGTGCCTGCAGTTCTTCTGCCGATAGAGAATTGACCTCTAAAGATTGTGCTTCAAGTGATTCGAAATCCTCCTGTTCTGTTGTTACTAAATTTAGAGCAATAAAGCCTGAGCCCAGAAAAACATGAAGGGCAAAAGAGATAGCCAGCCCTAAATTACTAGAAAAAGCCAGAGATTTTTGCCCAACAAAACTTTTATTTTCCACGACTTATTTTTGCTGGAATACCAGTCCTATTTTTTTATGGCCTTGGCTTTGTAAAAAAGTCATCAGTTCTATTATTTGCTCATAGAATACCCGCTTATCTGCATGGAGAAATATCTTTTCTGGATCAATCCCTTCTATAAGTAATGGAAATTTCTGAAAAAACTCTTCTGGAGCATATGCTGTTTTTTCATAAATAAACTGCTTACTGGGATTAATCCCTATAACCACAAAATTGGGTTTCTCTTTAGTGGTACGCTCAGCAGTAGATGCATGTTTGGGTTCAGGTAGTTCGATACCAATAGAGCGAGTCATTGCCGGTGCAGTAACCATGAAAATAATCAACAAGACTAAGAGCGTATCAACTAAAGGCGTAATGTTGATTTCTGAGACAATTTTTTTTTTGCCTCCAGTTACATTAGCCATTATTGTACCTCCAATAATATCTGCACCTAAAATGATTCAATACCGGAAGAAGACGCATGTTCTAATATGAGTTCGTTTTCCAGTCGGTTTCTCAAAATATCAGAGAAACGATCAAATTTTTGTGAGAGAACTTCTACCCAGTATTGAAACATGTTGAACCCTATTGAAGCTGGAATTGCAACAGAAATCCCTAATGCTGTAGCAACCAGCGCTTCTGAAATTGCAGGAGCTACCACCGCAAGCTCAGCTGACCCCATTTCCCCAATTGCAGCAAAAGCATTGATAATTCCTACCACAGTACCCAAGACTCCAAGGAATGGAGCAATATTGGAAATAGTTGCTAAATATGCCAGTCTTTTCTCACGACGCTCCCGCATTTGCAAGTTCACCCTGTCCATTGTCCGATCCAGCATCTCGTTCAAGTGCACAGGGAGCCCGTTTTCAGAGGTAAATTGCCAATTTGCATGTGGAAAATCGAGAGCAAATTGCCCAGCTTCATGCATAATTTCTTCAAACAAAATTCCCAAATCATAATCAACCGGAGCACGTTTGTGATTTGCTGGTAAAAATTTTTTGAGGTCTTTTGATTGCTTAAAAGCTTTTACAAATTTTCCACTGTTTTGATCTTCCATCCTCAACTGGACAATTTTCCCAATTATAATCCCCCAAGTTACGACAGAAAGGACAAGGAGCAAAAGAAATATGGAAACCGTAATTGTCCCCCCGAAAAAGACCGCATGTACAAAATCGTTAAAATCCATATTTCAATATTATTTTAACTTAAAAATATAGTCTGTACGACGGTTCGTTTGCCAGTATGCCTCATTGGAAGCACCTGCTGCGCGGGGCAACGGACATTGTTCACTGCGGCCGACTCCCTGTGTCTGCTCTTCATCAAAATAAAGAGCCAATAATACCTTTGAAGGGGTCGCCCAGCGACGGTCACTGAGAGCTTTATTATAATCCACCGTGCCGCGCTCATCAGCATTTCCTTCTAGCTGAACTACAATATCCTCGTACTCCGCTAATATTGGTTCTATCAATCGGAAGGAGCTGTTTATTTGATCCAAATAGTCATCAATATTATGTTTATCTGTCTCAAAATAAGAAGGTGGAACCAATAGATGATCCAGAATACCTTCAATGTTAATGCAGAACGCTTCCGCAACTCCGAGTTCTTTATCACGGACCAAGCGAGTGTAAAGTTTGGCCATTGTTTTTTCAAGAAACGTAGTTTCTATCGTATCTACTGCTTTTTTCTTTTCAACCAGTTTCAATATGTCGAGTTTTGATACACCACCAGCTTCTTTTAATATCTCTGCGACCTCTTCAGGAGAAGCATCCGCAAGTTTCTTTACTAGTATCTCAGTCTCTTTTTGAATAGCCTCTGTTTTTGCAAGGAGCTTTTCAATTTTCTCTTCGGTCAAAGTGGTTTTTTCCTTCAGCAAGGCTTTTGCTTCAGGCTTTGTTATTTCACGTGTGGCCACTTTCTCCAGTATCTCCACGATCTCTTCTTTTGAGACTCCTTCCTTGATGGATTCAGCAATTTTTTCCACTTCTTTTTCCAAAAGCTTTTTGCGTCGTTTTTCAACAACTTTTTCTGCCAAGACTTTAAATTCCTTTTTGGCCTCTTCCACAACTTCTTTTTCTTTAACCAGTTCTTTCTTCTCAGCTATATCGGTAACTTTGATTTCCTCTATTATTTCTTCTTTCTTATCATAATCACTTAGAACTTTTGCATTTTCAGCCAATTCTTCGGCAGTCAGAGAGCGCACCTTCTCTAAATCGTCAAAAGAAGTTTCAGGTATGGGTACTGTTTTCGGACAACCTGTTAAGAAAACCGCCATACTGGTCAAAGCCATCAGAAAATATAATTTTTTCATTACATACCTCAACTTGGTACGACCAACTTGAAAGATAGTGGTGAGGGGAATCAGTACTTTTAGTGTATGCTTAAGCATGTTCAATCTCCACAAAAGTGTTTGGTTTAACAAGAATAACGCCAAAATTTGCCGTATTTTTCCTGGTCTTTAATTAATAATTCAACGGAATACCTCATTCGACATTTCACGCTACGTTAAGAAAAGTTAATAATCAATTCTTTTTTGGACAGATCGAAAAAAAATAGCCATTTTGGCTACATGGTAATACAAATATTATCAATTACAATATATTTTTTGTGAATCCCACTTTCCCGTCAATGTTATCATTTGTTAATTATGAAAAATAGATGGCAATACTGAAAAACCTTGAGAACTTCAAGAGAAGTGTTACAGTATGCGAAAAATTTTTATTCAAAATGAAGTTTGTGCACATGATTAATAGCAAAGATGCAGCTGTATGGACCTGACCCTTTTGGTAGGTATTTTTTTTTGTTTAACACAATCTGCTGTATTTTCCGGCTTGACTTTGGGGCTGTTTGGCTTGAGCCGATTGAAGCTTGAAATTGAAGTTGAGTCAGGCAATCAAGCTGCAGCCGCAGTATTGGAGCTGAGAAGGGACGCAAATCTGCTCCTGACAACCCTGCTTTGGGGTAATGTGAGCATTAACGTCCTGTTGACTCTACTGACAGATTCAGTGCTTTCCGGGCTTTGGGCTTTTTTCTTTTCTTCAGTTTGCATCACTCTTTTTGGTGAGATCCTGCCGCAGGCCTATTTTTCCCGTAATGCGCTGCGAATGGGGATCCTGCTTGCACCAGTAATTACATTTTACAGATTTATCCTCTATCCCGTAAGTAAACCGTCAGCTTTGCTGCTTGACAGATGGCTAGGCAAAGAAGGTGTGCTCTATTTTAAAGAGGAAGATATCCGAATCATGCTGCAAAAACACATGGAATCGCGGGATTCAGACATCGGTCGCATGGAGGGGACAGGGGCACTTAATTTTTTGAGCATTGATGATTTACCGATTGGAGATGAGGGAGAGATAGTCGATCCAGTTAGTATTATTCCTTTGGAAACAGAATTTGATCTTCCAGTTTTTCCTGTTTTTGAACGTACTCCGGAAGATCCATTTTTACTCCAGATTCAGGAATCAGGGAAAAAATGGGTTATTTTAACTTCAGTGGACGGGTATCCTCGATTGGTACTGAATGCAGATTTGTTTTTACGCGACGCACTTTTTGGCAAGGAACCTTTTCGGCCTTATTCTTACTGCCATCGTCCGATTGTGGTATCTGATGCCGTGACTCCGCTGGGAGAAGTTATTCAAAAATTGCGTGTACATCCGGAACATTCAGAAGATGACGTGATTGACAACGATCTGATTTTATGTTGGGATAAGGAAAAACGGATCATTACTGGTGCAGATTTATTAGGACGGCTTTTGCGGGGAATAGCGGGCCGCAGGCCGCAGTTCATTATTCCACAAAAAAAATAAAATTATGGAGTCAAGTGGGTAGCAAAACCGGAAATTTGCAGGAGCTGCCTGAAAAAGCAATTGAAAGAGCTGTGATTCACCGCTGTGGGCAGCTGTGTTATAAGGCACATCGTAATTACATAACTCTTATAATACCAGCGCCTCCAGAGCATCAGATGCGTTAGGAAAAAGCAGTCTCGCTATTGGAACCTCTGGCCATAGAACCCTAAATACAACAAACTCAGTCAAAACTCCCATATCTTTTAGAAGAAGAATAATTATGGAGAAAAAGACAATCAATAGATTTGCCTTCTCTCTCTTAATGAGTGCTGCACTTCCATTTGCTAGAGGTTCTTTTCTTAGTAGAATAACCAAATTATGGTTTCTTCTCTGTTTTTTCATGCCTTCTATGGTGCTCTCTTATGATTTTCCACCTGAGAGATCTTTAAGCGTTGCGGAAACTGAAATTGGTTGGTTGGTTGCCCCTCTGCCTATTGTTGTTGAAGGTATTGGATCTGGGATTCCTGTTGCAGCCACAGTTTCAAATGTTTATAAAAGTAGTGACCTCCTGATGGCCAAAACGTTCTTTGAAGGTGATTTTGAAGTAAGTTTATTTTCTCTTTCAAAATTTCCTGTGTTGGATGAAAAATTATTACTTTCCTTTGGGTTTACAGATTTTTATATGGCATTTAGGTCTTATGACCGTGGTATTGATTCAGGAAAAGAAGATTATTATCAGACTTTAGAAAAGTTCAACAGTAATTTTGTTACTTTTCAATCACAATATTATAAGAAACGTTTGGAACTACTTCTTAGTTATTCCACAGGAGGGACAGAGCTAGAAAAAATATATGATGTAGACGGCAATGATTTTTCCAATATCCAATCCCCTGAACGGAATTGGGTTGACAATGTAATCGGCACTCAGATCGATCTAACCGATAATCATTTAGATCCTAGTGAAGGACTTCGTATTGAAATTTTGCACACTGATACTAATTACGGGCTTAACGATCTGAGTGACTATGCAGTTAATGATCTTAATATAACTGCCTATTTCCCCTTTTTTGAAGCTCATAAACTTTTGTTTAACGCATTTCAATCTCGTTCCAATATTACAGAAAATGGTTTAGTGGATGAAAACGCATTCAGAAATAAATTTGGACTTGGGTGTGATTTAGAAAAGGAGGTTGTTGCATGCCAGAATGTCGAAGCAAGACGAATCAACTACTGGCTTAAAAGAAACAGATCGTCCAAGGCGACTGCTTTGGGGGGCCTTAACAGGATGCGTGCTTATAGTCTGGGTCGATTTTACGCGGCAAATAGTTCAAATTATGTTTTGGAATATCGTCTCAACTATTCAGAAAAAATAACCCCAATGAACTGGATTGTTCTAGGTGGAGTCCGGACTGTTCTCCAGGCATCGTTCTTTTATGAAATCGGCAGTGTTTCTGATCATATCTCTCAATTGCATGAAAAAATGAAATCCTCTTTTGGTGTTGGTTTCCGCGCAATTATATCGGGCTTGATTTATCGTATTGACATTGCCAAAGGTGAAGATGGCATTGCACCAACAATATTTATCAATTATCCACTGTCCTTAGGTACTCTTGGAAGTTAATGGTTATTTGTTCAATGTTTCGGAGACACCAATCTAAAGAGTTACATGAGGGAATTAGTTTCAATGCTTGCTGTAATTAGTCCTTAGAAATTTACTGCATACCAAAGTACTGTTGTGCCGGCTGGGAATGCATCACCAGTCAATGAGCACTCATTATACAGCGAACACTTTGTTAAGTCTATGAGCGTGTCGCCTTGCTCTGACTTTTAGTATTTTTCTCATGCTTTTGAGTATCAATCCAATAAACCCGCAGCCTCGGCGCATTCAACAAGTCGTGGATGTTTTGAAAAACGATGGAGTCATAATTTATCCCACAGATACAGTTTATGGACTGGGCTGCAGTATCTTCAGTAAAAAAGCAATGAAACGAATGCAGCAAATCAAAAACCAGAACGTCAGCACCGGGACGAATCCAAAAAAGCCTTTGACATTCATCTGCGCTAATCAAACAGAAGTTCAGAAATACACTCAGGGAATTCCGACACCAGTTTTTAAGCTTCTTCGTCGGCAACTGCCTGGCCCCTATACGTTTGTCTTTAAGGCAGCTAAAATTGTACCTAAAATGATGCTCACACCAAGAAGCACAGTTGGTCTGCGTTGGCCGGATCATCCGATTACCAACGAAATAGTTAAATCCTTTGGACACCCTATTCTAAGCAGCAGTCTGCGGATTTCAGCAGATGAGTTGTACGATGATCCCCACGACCTGCATGAGAAATACAAAAAACAGGTAGATTTAATTGTGGACGGCGGGACTATATTTGCTGAAAATTCGACAATCATAGATTTCAGTCACGGAGAGTCAGAAATCATCAGGATTGGTAAAGGGCCTTTAGACTGGCTGGACGAAGTTTAAGTGCCGGCAGTGAAAGGTTCTTTTCAGGCTACTTGAAAATTTCCGGATTACAGGGCGGGACACAGAGATTGATAACTTGTGAGTCGGCTACGGATTGCTTATCTTTTCCGCTCAATGTCATACTCAATTTGATGGCACGAGGCAGGCAGAACGGTTCACCGGTTCCGATACAATTTTTTTCATCAGAATTCCATTCCGTTGTCCATTCTTCCTTGAATCCCCCACCTGCAAGAGCTGTCTCACTTTCAAGTAATTCTAAGTCAAACTTTGTTACTGCCTCCGACAAAATATAGCTTTTCCCTCCCTCCCTGATATTGCCGTCAAGATAAAAATCTTCCCGTCGGACAAACTCCCAGGTTTTTGTATCCTGATTCTCCTCCAGTGAATAACCGACTTCATGCAGCTCCGGGTCACGTTCTTTTTCCTCGGGATAGAAACGCGTTTTAATTACAGTATGAAAATAGATACTGGTAACTTCTTCAAGTTCTCCTGTATCCGGGTTTTCTGGACCAAGTTTTCTTTCTGCAATCAATCCTGTTTCTCGTTGCTGAATTGTACTCTGGCTGGAGTCAGCAAAATGTTTTAAATACTTTATACTCTGCAAATCATCAAGTACCATTTTCATCAACAGGCGTAATTCCTGACGAGTTTCCAAAGTTGCATTTACTTGTAGCGAGGAATTTGATATTTGGAAAAACGCACCGTAAAGCAGGGACATTACCAGACCAAGCAGGGCAACCGATATTAATAACTCCAGCACGGAAAACCCTCGCTTATTGTTTTGGCCGTTATTGAGGATTGACGTAAATATCCGCATCGTAAGTATATTCCTGTTTTCCCTCGCTCCAGAGCAATTCATAATTGATTTGACGTACCATTATTCCCGGTAAAGGTGTGGTGTCCCGGACTTGTTTTTTCCAGCGGAAACCGCTCATTGGATCATCAATGTCAAACTCTCCCTGATTGACAGAAACAGGAGTGGAGACCGTTGCGCGTTCTGATTTTAACAATTCATTTTGAGCGTGTGACATGGCATTCCACAAGTTTGTTGTGGAAGAAAGTACAAAAATGGAAGACGAATAAGACTGGTAAAGTACCATCAGTGTGAGCACCAGGATCGAGAGGGAAACAAGGACCTCCAGGACGGTGAACCCCACTTGATGGAGTTTTGAGCTTTGCTTCGCACCTAAAAAAGCGCTTTGATTATTATTGATTGTACACCCAAAAGGCAGTTTAAGGTACATGGGAAGTTTTGGGTTTTGAATTTTGCTCATTGTTCTCGAAGCTCCAGTTTTCCCGTAATGCCTTTACTTTCAATTTCCCAGGATTTGGAAGCATCTGGCAGGGTGAATACCAGCAAGAACGGAGTAACAAATCCGGAACTGTTGATGTGGACTTCCAACAAATCTGAGGCAGTAGCGAAAGATGTGTAATTCCTTTCTGCCAGCTGTGCTTCGTGCAGGCGGAGATTTTGCGGAAACTCGTGCGGTTTCAGAAATTTTGGTTTATTCATATATTCATTGCCGCATTTTCCAGATTCGCTCTCTTCTGCACTCATCATTTGCTGTAACTTCAAATCAAAGATCAGGCAGTAAGAAGTGCCTTTAAGTACTGCGTCGTTGCGGAGTATTTTCAGTACACTGTTAAGATGCTTAAATTCGGATTCATGCGGCTTGGAAAACAAGGCAAAAAACTGAGGTACGGCCATTCCTATCAACAACATTACTAAAGTCAGCACCACCATTATTTCCAGGAAGGTGAAGCCTTTAAGCCTGTTTGTTTTTGAGTCTCTGGTTTCAAATTTCCAACTTTGGACTTTGGACTCAAGACCTCTGATTTTTTCAGAGGTCACTGGAATTGATATCTGCATCCAAATCAGTTCCGCCATCAGCACCATCTGCACCAAGTGAAATAATTTCATAATCTTTACCGTTCACGCTGAGATAACGGAATGGGCCGCCCCATCCGTCTTCTGGTAAATTATTTCCCCTTAAATAGGGACCATTCCAGTTTTTTGGAATGACTCCAACTTCCGGTTTGCCGAGCAGGGCTTGTAGACCCTGCTCTGATGAAGGATAGCGAGAATTGTGCAGTCGATAAAGATCCAGTGCTGTTTCCAAACCCCTGATTTGGGTTTTTGTTGCGTCAGCTTTTGCCTGTTCCGCAGAATCAAAAAGATAGACGCCGACAATACTGGAAAGCAGTCCAAGGATAATAATCACAACCATTACTTCAATGAAACTGAATCCTCGAAAACGTTTCTTGCTTTTTGCCTGAGTGTCTTTTGAATGAATCTTTATTTGTATTTTTCTCATTTGAGTTTTTTCTTAGTCTGTTAAAAAAAAGTTCGCTTGATCTTATTCACGATGGTGCTAGTTTAGAAAGCATCAGAGTCGGATACGTGGCCGCCTGCTTTCCGGATCGTTCGCGACTCTGGAATGCTGGAGGAAAGTCCGGGCAACACAGGGCAAGAGTGCTGGCTAACGGCCAGGCGGCGTGAGCCGATGGAAAGTGCAGCAGAAAACATACCGCCGATGGTTTCTAAGGAAACACAGGTAAGGGTGAAAAGGCAGGGTAAGAGCCTACCGCAGCCTTGGTGACAAGGCTGGCAGTGTAAACCCCACCCGTTGCAAGTCCAAATAGGACCGCTTTCAGGCTGCCCGTCTGGCGGTCGGGTAGGACGCTAGAGGCGGCCGGTAACGGCAGCCCCAGATGAATGGTCACGACTCACATCTGTGAGAACAGAACCCGGCTTATTTCCGGCTCTGATTTTTTCCAAAAAACAGTTAGCTTTCAGTTCAACAGCCAAGAATACCGTCTTCAATTGTAAAATGCCTTCATAAAACATTTCAACCCTTTTTAGACTCAAGTGAGTTTTTATACAGGGAAATATATTCCTCTAAAATTTGTTCTACAGGCAAATTCATTGCCTCAACATAGCAAAGCAAATAGCCCTTTAAATAAATCTCGGATGTAAATATGTTAAAATTTTCATCTTCAATTGCTTTGAGGTACGAACTGCGGATACATGTTATTTTTGCAAGCTCATCAAGTGTGATCGATTTTATTTTTCTAATTTGCTGTAAAACAGCACCATTAAAAGAAACTTTACCTCCATGTGCTCTGAGAGTACTGTAATATTTTTCTAGGCTCTCCTCTGACTGCACATTTTTCTCTGCTAGGTTTATGTAATAATCCTGACGCTCTTTCTGCGTTTGTCCTGCAACATCCTTGGGAACACTTTTAGCTGTCTTAATTTTATTCTCATGTGATTGCTCTGCAACATCCTTGGGAACACTTTTAGCTGTCTCAGTTTTATTCTTGGCTGCTTTTTCCTCGGGCTTTTTTTGCGGTTTAGCAAGCCAACTCTCCCACCGCCCTTTCTTTTCCTGCCATTTTGGTCCAGAAGAATGGATTTTTTTGACTTTTTGGAGACTGTCTTTTCCATTTGCAGTCCGCGTCTCAGCTGAAATTGTTTGCTGATGCAGTTCATCATCATATTTTGCTCGAGCAATAGGATTAGCCAGAGTCACAAAAGCCTGACTGAACTGAAGCAATAATACTTCAGTCTCTTCCTCAGGAATCAAAGTATAAGAGGCAAAGGATTCTATGTGAGTTTCTTCTAGTTTTTTTTCATAAGCATTGCGGATAGTTGCCAATGAAGCCGTATTTGTTACTTCGAGAAGCTGATAAAAATTTTCTTCAACCGGCGGTTGAATTTTGGGAGCAGTCATAATGATAACTTTGATAACAGATTGTGTTTTTCAGTCCTATCTAGCTCATGCTGCAAGAGTTCATTGTAGATTATTTTCAGTTGCTGCATTGTTTCACAGTCTGGTGATTCCACTGCTAAAGGTTGGCGTGCTAATATAGAACTCCTGACAGACTCGTTGAAAGTTAAATGTCCCATGAACTTCACATTGAGGCTAAAATATTTTAAACATGCTCTTTGCATAGCCGGACCAATCTTATATTCCCGTTCTGAGCGTACCTGGTTCAGTACTATTGTTGGTAAGAACAACTGCTGCTGTTCCTTTATAAAAACTGCCGCATTACCGCCCAACTGGCCCATGCAAGCAATAAGATCTTTTGGGGTGTTAACGTTATATGGGTTGTCCTTTCGCAATATCCTTTTTACCAGTGATTTCATTCTGAAATTTTCACTGTTATGAAAAATTTGACGAAAAAATGAATTTTTAATAAAACGATAGCAATTTTCAATTGATGTAGGTTCAGGAATGACAAGCATTATTTGTGCGTCTGCCAGCAGGAAAAAGTCAACTGTGTTGTAGGCAGTTCCTGCGCCTAAATCTATCACAACATAATCGGCATCCAAGCTTTTTAGTGCAGAAACGAAACGACGTTTTTGAGTGTGTTTCATATTGGCTATTTCGACCCCGTCTTTGGCGCCACTGATTAGACCTAATCCCTGAATTTTACTGGGAATTAATAATTTGCTGAGATTAGGCACTTCTCTCTCAACGAACTCTGTAATTCCCTTGTCGGGATTGTTCACACCAAGCCAGGTGTGCAGGTTTGCTCCACCCAAATCCAAATCAGCGAGAATTACTTTGTTACCACTCTGAGCCAGCATAATGCCAAGGTTGCAGGCAACAAAACTTTTGCCAACGCCCCCCTTACCTCCGCCAATAGCCCAAATTTTCTTTTGTGCCATAACCTGTTACAGTCTGTCGAAATTAGTTACTTTCTTTTTGTTCCTAATTGTAATTGCAAATAGTTGGCCAATTTTGTTTTACGGAAGACTAACATCTCGGTATAACGTCTATGATTTTAGTGACTTAAGAAGGAGAGTAAAGATATTTATTTGTGTAAGCCTACCCGTTAAGTTCCTTGCTTTGTTAAAGGTTTTTGAAGGGAGACCGATACTCAGTACAGGGGGTACTACGCTCTTTTTTAGAGGGGTTGAAACAATAAGCCCTGAAACAGAAGCAAATAATTTAGGAGCCATCCTGGATTGAGCGGTTCAGATTGTTTTTAGAACAGTCCCATTAATTGATTCGGAGGCTGTTCACAATACCACTCATAATGGCATAGACCATAATTTTAATTATATTCAGCAGATTAAGACAGATGTTAAAACCTTATTTTATTTTTTATGTTATAGTTATGATTTCCCTGTCTGCTTGTTCAAGCACTGTCCATGATTTCCCACAGCAATCCTTCCGTAGCAGGTTGAGTGAGGGAGACGGTCACATGGGATGGAGTCTAAATTATTTTGACAGCTGGCAGAAAGAACTCCAGCCACGCTACCTGCAGCTGGCAGAACGGCACACAATTGCCGCTATCAAACTCTTTACGCATTTGGAATCTGATACATCCCCACGTATCAGTGAGTATTACGTGGTACGTGAACGCCGCACCCGCAGCTGCAGATTGTTGGCCGAACTACAATTTGCGGCTGGAAATCACGGCCATAAGCTTAGCTCCCGTACACCAGACGGCTGCATGTATTTTTAGTTAATTTATCTTTTTCGGAGGAAACCACGGAATATGAACTACCTCCCTGTTTCTTCTTCTTCGATCGCCTTTTTGTATTCTAAGCCGGCTTTGACACGTAAGCTTTCTGCCTGGTAGCGTTCTGATGCTTTTAGATCACCGAGATTGGCGTAATAGGTGCTGATTAAATCAAGCAGGTCCAACTCACCTTCAATGTCACCCAGCTGTTGCTTGATTGCAAGATGCTCTTTGTAAGTGACAACTAAGTCTTCATCATTTTTCAACGATGAAAGTGCTCGTTCAATTCGATCGAAGAGGGGATCCATTGCAGAAATATTTACACGCTGCCGATTGTATTTCAGCAGATCTTTTAGCAACGGCAAGGCTTCATCATAAGATTCTTTGTCTTCCAGCGTCTTCACAATTCCATCCATGACATTTGCATAATTGGTCTGCTCTGGTTCATCACGGAGAGTTTTTTCCAGCTCTCTTGTGGTTCCGGTTTTTGTTTCTTCAGTATTGGAAGCAAAAGCTCTGGTCTTGGTGGAACCAAGAGGAATATCAAGTTTTTCTGCCAAATGCATTACGTTCGGACTTGGTTCTTGAACGAGCTCTTTGAGCAGGTCCAGGTAACTCTCCAGACTGGCTCTGGATTCTTCCAGTCTGCCTGCTTCACATGATGCTGTTGCCAGTTTCAGCAATCCTTCAGCTTCAGCAGTTTTTTCATACAAAGGAGTGTTTTTTCGCAAAGAAGATCCCAAGACTTCCTCATCATCCAGACTGTCTGTTGCAGATTGTGAAGCAAGCGGATCCAGGTCATTAAATCCACCTTTTTCAGGTTCAAACAGACTTTCTCCTCCGGGAAGCGGAATCAGCTCATCTGCAAAAAGGTCTTCGTCATATTTTACCAGGGGCTCCATTTTTTGATCTTTTGTTTGTCTTCTTAATTCCTGATGTTTTCGAGAAAGTATCTCCAGTGCTTCTTCTCCTGCCCCTAGTTTCCCGTCTGTCTCCCCTTTTTCCCTGTTGTTTGTTATCGGCTTTTCTGGAACTCTTTCATTCAGTCCCTCAACTGCATCTTCACTCGGCTTCCAAGTCGCATCTTCTCTCAGTTCCTCAACTCCATCTTCGGCCGTACCAGCATTCTGTTCTTGCTGCAGAGTTTTTGCGTTTTTGCTCAAAGTAACTTTTACTTGTTCTACCTCATCGAGTTCTTCTGAAAAATTTTCAGGATCGTTTGTTGAATTGGCTTTTCCATAGGCATCAGCCACAAAGCTGGAGTTTGATGTATTTGCAGAGGAAGGCGTTGGACCAGCAGAAGTTCGGGGAGTGGGGGTAAAATTTAAATTTTCTCTGAATTGTTCAAAAACGGAGCCGTCAACACCAGGTATCAGGTTTTCTACAGCAGTTTTTTGATTGACAGATATTCCTGCATTCTTTCCATTCTTTCCTGAATCACGAAACGGTTCGGAGGAAAACAACAGTTCCGGGCGCACCACAACCGTTGTGATTTTTTTTAACACAAGCCAGATGCACCACGTGGCAGCAATCAAAACTAGCGAACTAAGGCCAATTTCCCAAGAGAATTGAAACAATGAAATTACGAAAATGAGGGCAACTACACCAAACAGAAATTTTCTCAAGAACCTCATATACATTGATTTAGAAGTTATTGCATGGAATCAGCAACTGAAAATTCAGTGCTAACTCCTGTTTTCAGCAAGTTAGTTAAATCCAAGATTGCGCAAATGTTTTGCATTGTGGGACCATTGTTTTAAGACTTTCACATGCAGAGCTAAATGAACCTTATTTCCAAGTAAACGTTCAATTTTTTTGCGGGCGGCAATCCCAATTTTTTTCAGCATCTCCCCTTTTTTTCCGATGATGATCCCCTTTTGTGAATTACGTTCCACACAAATATTGCAGGCAATCTTAATGCATTTGTGGTCCTCTTCAAATTGCTCCACAACGACTGCGACTGAATAAGGGATTTCCTGCTGCAGGCGCATGAACAGTTCCTCCCTCACAAATTCACTAGCCAGAAAACGTTCTGAAACATCGGTAACCTGATGATTTTCAAAGTAAAATGGATGAACAGAGAGATAATTTTTTAGGGTTTCAACCAGGTGATCGACGTTAGTTGACTTGAGGGCCGAGACTGGAACAATTTCCGCAAAGTCTCCTAACTTAGCTAGTTTTGCAATGCTGACAAGTGCCTGTTGCTGTAAGATTGTATCAATTTTATTCAAAACTAGCACGGTCTGTTTTTCCTTTCCTGTTAGCATTTTAAGAATTTGTTGATCCTCAGGATGCAAAACTGAGAGTCCGCCTTTCTTTAAAGAAGTCTCAAGCAAAGGTTCAACGACCCACAAATTCAAATCTGTATCCCGCAAAGTTTCAGTTGCATATGCAACTATTTTGCGGTTGAGCAGCTTTTCTGCATGGTGTATTCCAGGAGTGTCGATAAAAACAATCTGTGTATTTTGATCTGTCCGGATGCCAAGAATGCGGTTTCTAGTAGTTTGTGCCTTGTGTGCAGTTATTGAAACTTTCTGACCAACCAACTGGTTCAACAAAGTTGATTTGCCAACATTAGGGCGTCCGATCAATCCTATGAATCCGCAGTGTTGCTCTGTCTTATTTTTTTCTTTAGTTATTTTCTGTTTGCCGATATTTTTTTTCATGCTCAAATTTTATACTTTTTTGGAGGTCCGTAAGTCTGAATCAGTGTGATTCCATCCAGCGGTTGTTCTATTTCAGCTGAAACAAGACCTAACAGTAATGATTCCTTCAAACCAAAAAACGGAATACTCAGTTGTTTAGTTCCGAGTTTGCTACCAATTATCTTGAAGACCGCAAGTGCTGCATTAAAAACTTCTGTCTGCTGCGGACGCAGTTTCCAGCGCTCAATTTGTTCAGCTGGAGACTCTTTCTGCAGAATCTGCTCGATGCTCTTAAACTCGCTCCAATCCATGCTCAGCCAGTTTTTTGTTTGTATAGCACTACTTTTTTCAGATTGAAGATTTATAGAAAACAATGGAAACAGGCGGGCGAACGTTTTCGCGTTTCCACCTGTCAGAATCAGATGTGAACGATCTTCGTGAATCGCTGAGCAATCTTGCTCCAGCTGCAGCAATTTTTCCGCAAAACTTGATTCCAGCTCTTGTACTGGATTGTCCATTTTACGCAGCTTCAGTGTGCCGATTGCAAAACTGTAAAGAGAATCAGTTTCATTGCCGTTCAGGCATCTTGCTGATTTCGGTAAAGAAATTTCCAAACTCCCGCCGCCTAAATCGGCCAAAACTGTTTGTTTTAACGGATAGTTCTGGAACAAAGACGGCGACAAAAAAGATTTTATTCCATCCAGTAAACACTGGGACTCTTCTGTTCCGGAAAGTATTTTTATAGGATATCCGACCAATGATTTAATCCGGGCTACCACTTCATCACGGTTTTTTGCCTCACGCATGGCACTGGTCGCAGACAGTGTCACTTTAACTTGCGGAAATTTTTGAATTTCACCTAGCATACCCTGAATTGTATGTTTCAGTTTTTGAAATAAATTCTCAGAAATTTTGCCGCGCTTAAAAACTGCATCACCCAAACGCAAGTGAGCACTCCAGCGTTCAATTACACACAACTCACAGGAGTCCCGCAATTCACCAACAATCATGCGTACTGCGTTACTGCCGATTTCTATGGTGGCAAAGGTCATGGGAATCATCCCTTGAAAAAAAATAATAAAATTGAGATCATTAAAGACAATTTCGTATTTTTGCTCCCACTTCTTGCATTTCCCCTTCAGCATATTGGATATGTTTCCGGAAAGGACCAGGACTCCCTTCGGCGCGCGGTAGTACATGGAAGTGGACATGCTCGATCACCTGTCCGGCGTTTACACCGTTGTTCAGAATTAGATTATAGTCTATGCCATCGAAAGCAGTGCTGACTGCTTTTGCCACTTGTTGTATTGTTCGCATCAACGACATTGTTTGCGTTTCAGGTAGATCTTCTAAGCGCTCGACTTCAAGTTTAGGGATAACCAGTGTGTGTCCTGCAGCGCAGGGATTGATGTCTAAAAATGCAATTTCTGAATCTGTTTCAATAATTTTTTCACAAGGAATTTCGCCTTGAATAATTTTGGTAAAGATCGAAGCCATTTTGTGGTTTTAGCTTTATGGTTAAAAGTTTCAGGTTCGAGGCTCGAGATTCAAAGTTTGAGGGGCTTCGTTTCCCATTTCCCGCTCCTTTATTTATTTGTTTGCGGACTGCTGTTTGTTATTCCAACTCAGCTTTTGTCTGCAAAACCCCGCATAACAACTGAGGTTCCACACTACAAAATTGATATTTCCTATGATCACGATAAAACACTTCTTGTGGGAAAAATGCAAGTCCGTTTCACTCGAAATGCTTATCCGGCACAAGAATTACTGTTTGCTCTTCCGGGAAACCGTTTCAGTTTTCCTGATGTGCGTGGAACCAGAAAACACAAAATAGTACCGGTCTTCTCACTCCGCCGCTTTCAGGATAATCTCGAAGATCCTAAATCTCCAACAGGTTTCAGCCCTGGAAGCTTAGAAATCAATTCTGTACGTACTTTCACGCAAGAGCCAACTGCAGAAAATCGTAAGCTGAAATATTCATTGGAACCAAATCCTGACCTGGAAGTTGGATATTCAACTGTTCGTGGGCTGATGCGTGTATTTTTACCTGATGATCTTCCGGAAACAAAAAATTTTCCTGGTGAATCGACAATTCTAGTAGAATTTTCTACGCACTTTCCCGAACACGCTCAGGAAGGTACAGTCAACGGTATGCTGATGACTGCAAATTGGCATCCAAAGCTCCTGACCTGGAATGAAGATCCGGGATTAAATGAAAAAGAATGGGAAACTGCAGGGGATAATCCATCTCCTGCAACATTTGAAGTTAGATGGAAAGCGGTTCAGGCGGGCACATTAATCACTACACCTGGACATTACAAATTGTCGGCTGGTCAGGCAGTTACTCTTGCTGTCACAAAGAAGCCGGTTAAAAGCTTTCCTTTGATTTTTTCCCGATTTCATCAAGTTTTTTCTGGAAAAACCGGAATTGAATTTGTGGAGAAAAAGTCAAAGACTGCTTCAGCAGAAACTTCTTTTAAACTGACCTCATTTTACCTCGCAGGTCATGAAAGAAGAGCAGAGCTTCTACATAATTGGAGTGCCGGTTTTCTGGAGTTTATGCAAAATCATTATGGTATCAAACCTCCATGGGAATCTATTCGGATTGTTGCAGTTGAGGCAGAATATGAACAGGTTGACGTGCTGAATAATTTGGTTCTTGTTCCCCTGCCGAATTACAAAAGGTCTGAATTTCTGGACCGGCAGGCTCTTGGATTTTTGACGCGAAGACTGGCACAACTTTGGTTTGGAGAATCAATCTGGAGTAACCAGGACACACAACAATGGCTCAATTTTGGCGTTCCTGCTTTCTTGGGGCTGCGTTTTTTTCAACATAAATTTGGTACTGATGCAGGAATTTTCAAGACTGTTGACTGGTTGAATCCACGTTACAAGGATCATTTTTTTGAAAAAATGACAAACTCTGTTTCGCCAAAATTGAGATATCCCATCCTGTCCTCTTTCCGTAATAATCCTGACTCCCAAAAATATTTGCAGACACTTACTTACAAAACGGCAATGGTTCTTTCCATGCTGGAATATATGCTGGGAAAGCGGGCATTTAAGAAAGGACTGCAGCTATTTGTCAAAGAATACCAGGGAAAGCTGGTTGGGCAAAAAGAATTTCAGCATGCAATGGAGAAGTTTAATTTTCCACAACAAAAGACTCCTCCACTTCCTTTAGAGAACCCTTACAATTCGGACGGTATCGGTTCACTTGAATGGTTTTTTTCGCAGTGGTTCCGCACTGTCCAAACTTTGGATTACAGTTTTGAGGACTCAATTACTCGAACTCTGCCAGACGGAATGTATGAAACTGAAATAAAAATAAATAAAATTGGTGCTGCAAAAATGCCGGTGGTAGTTGCACTGTGGACAAAAGACGGCAGAGAAATTCGCAGGATGGTGCCAGGAGTTAAACGGCAGGAGACAGTGCTCTTTAAAACAGCTGGTTTTCCGGAAAAAGTTTCACTTGATCCTGAAGAAAAATTGCTGGAAACATCCAGGATCAATAATCATTCTTTCAGTTTTTATCGGGTTCGTTTTGGTTTTGACTGGAAAAAACAGCGAGAACACCTAGTGCTTTTGGTTCCGGGGATCAGGAACAATGCCTTCGATGGAAACTCTGTTGGTATTGGAACTCGGTACAGGTTCGACAACTATCGTCTCTATGCAATTCCTGGGTACGGTACAAAAAATAAGCGAGGACTCTACCTTTTTAATATTGACCGTGAACATCTGGGATTACATGGAATAGAGGCCGGATTTAGTGCCAGTGAGTATGGTGGAGTTCGTTCTCAGGGAATCCGGGCGACATACGAGCCGTCTCAAAATCCCCGTGAACTGAAATATAAATTCTACTCTAGTTTTTCCCGGGAAATTCTTTTTTCGGCTCGCAACAATCCTGAAAACAACGAAGAAATGGAAACCGGAGAATCAAATACTTTTCTGCTGCAACATTCTGGTGCTGTTAGCCCCAGGGATTTCTATCAAATTAACTGGGACATCTGGAGCGAGCAACCTTCTCTGGAATTGGAGAGCGATTTTTCATATGTACGCTGGCAAGCAACACTCGGACAAATTTTGCGTGTTGGGCACCGGAAAAGTTTTGATCTGAACATCATTCACGGTACTACCTCCGGAGTAACTCCTCTGCAGAAAAAATTTCAACTTGGAAGCCCCGCTGTTTTACGCGGATATCCTCAACAAACAGACTTGAGTGACGATCATATGTTGGCTTCAAGATTGGATTTCAAGTTCCCCTTGATCACTGCCCCTTTATGGGGTACGGTGAGCGCTTTTAAAATTCAAGGGACTGTGTTTTATGATCAGGGTAGAATATGGTCGGAAAACATTTCATTTGAAAAAGCAAAACAGCGGGAAAATGCTGGTATGGGTATTGAGTGGATCTTGGATACAGCTTCATTGTTTCAAGTGCCTTTGAAAATTGAAGTTGCTTTTCCGCTAAATGATCAGCAATATCAAAAACCACAGTTTATATTCCTGGGGGTCCTTACCGGAAGTTAAAGAAATTACAACCTTTTTCCCAGGATAGTCTTGCTTTTTTTGATCAAAAATGTGAGCATCAGCATATACTAAATCTTTTAAAAGGGTCCTTGCGAAAAGCAGACAAATGCTGAAATGGATTGGCAGGAAACTTAGATTCAGCAAAATTCAATACTAACCTGAATAAAATATGCTAGCAAGAAAGCCGAAAAAATTTTCCCTGAATTCTAGCGAAAGTTCCTCTGTGAAACTTCACAAAGAAGGCTCTAACTCTCCTTCTTTAAATCTGCAGCGCAAAAAATCTGCAGCGGATGCTGCTACGTCTATCCTAGAAGAACTTGGCGTAAAAAAGTTGTCTTCTGCTGAACTAGATAAAAAGATACTAGGAGCGAATGTTCAAAGAAAAGTTGAACAAAAAAAAGAACCAACAGAAGATTTGGAAGACTGGGAAAGAAGAATCCTAAAGGACCTGGAAGTTCAAAAACCTAAGAAAAATAAAATAAAAACCAAAAAAAGCGGGATCAAAAAGACGGAACTTAAAAAGACAAAACTTAAAAATGCGAAATCAGGAAAACCCGCTGAAATGCCGAAGCTGAAATTCGGGTTTCATGAAAAATTTGTTTTGCTGGCCATGTTTTGTGTGATAGGAACTGCGGCCATTGCCATTATCGGTGGACATCTTAAATTGCTGGATTCAGCAGTTTTTTACCAGCTGGCTGGCGGGAATGTGCATCAGGTGGAGTTTGTGAGCGAGTTTGAGGCTAGGTACGTTGAAAATGGATATAATCGTCTTCCATTATTCGTTGTCGAAGGATCTATCAGAAATACCTTCGCTGAGTCTGATCAGGTGGAAAAAATACAACTGAAGGCTTTTGCGTTTGATGCCGATCAAAGGCTGATTGCAAGCCACTTCGCCTATGCAGGTGCAGTATTGTCAGATGATCAGCTGGAAAGATTGAGTCCCATGAATATTAAAGCACTGCGACATTCCGGAGATTTGGAAATGCTGAACTCCTTCGACCCAACAGAACCCGAAAACAGAGCTTTTGATACCGATTTTCAGCAAGATCAGGAAATACCTTTTCAAGTCGTTTTTTTTAAGTCTGTCTCGACCATAAAACGAACGTCACTGCAAATTGTAAGTTATGTGCGTAACAACCAGATTGTTTATGTGCGTGCTCCAGATCTCAAGTGAATGTAGAGTTTGGTTATCCTTGATGCCGAACTATCCTGCTGAAACGGTCCTTCATATTTCCACTATTCCAAAACAAAAAATTTGTGCTGCCAAGGTTTGAATCGAACATAGGAGCCGTTTCTACCGCTCAGTGGGGTGCCTTGACTGGTACTGAGTTCCCCTTTTCAGAGCATGATTATTTGTCTGCACTTGAAGAGAGCGCTTGTGTTGGTGAAGAATCTGGATGGTTGCCTTGTCATCTTACTTTGTGGAAAAACAAGCAGCTGCAGGGGGCTCTCTGTCTCTACGAAAAAACTAATGGATACGGAGAATATATTTTTGACTGGGGCTGGGCTAATGCCTATGAACAGCATGGTCTAAATTACTATCCAAAATTAGTTTCGGCAATTCCTTTCACACCGGCAACTGGTCGAAAATTGCTCGTACATCCGGAAGCAGATGCAAGTAGTGTCCGGAAGAAACTCTTGGAAGAAGCCCTGCTCTGCATGCGTTCCAGGAACTGCTCCTCTCTCCATTTTTTATTCATCACAGCAGAAGAACAGCCTGTCTTTGAATCTATGGGATTCCTCATCCGGCACAGTTTCCAGTTCCATTGGAAGAACAAAAATTACAGGAACTTTGCTGAATTTCTTACGCTTCTAAAACGTAAACGGCGCAAGGAGATCCTTCGAGAGCGTAGGCAAATTCAAAAGCAGATGATCAAAGTGTCGGTGCTGGAAGGAGACGCGATTTTACCGGAACATATACACAATATGTATCAATTTTATCTTTCGACCATTGACAGGAAATGGGGACAGTCGTATCTGTCAGAAGACTTTTTTTACCGTATTCACGAAACGATGCGAAAAAGATTGGTGCTGATTCTTGCTTATGCTGACGGAGATTGTGTGGCTGGAACAATCAATTTTCAAAAAGGAGATTGTTTGTATGGTCGGTATTGGGGTTGTAAAAGAAATTATCGGAGTTTGCATTTTGAGTTATGCTACTACCAGCCGATAGAATATGCCATTGGTAAAGGGATTCGTTTATTCGAGGCAGGTGCTCAGGGAGAGCACAAAATACAGCGCGGTTTTCTTCCGGAACTGACTTACAGTGCTCACTGGCTGGAACATCCTGGATTCCGGAATTCAGTTGCTGAATTTCTGGAAGAAGAGAAAGCCGCCATCCACAAAGCTATTGAAGAATTCAGTCCACACTCACCTTATCGTGAAGCCGTCTCCTTTTTGATAGATGAAGAGCGTTCGTAAAGAGGATTCTCGCAAATTCCTTTTATCGTTTCTGCGTACCAGCGCCCACCCCGCTTGGCCCGCAGTCGCTGGCTGTTGAGGAACTTGGCTATCTTGTGGTAGCTCAAATTTTCCTCCTCGCGCTTTTCTCTGATGATGGCAGCAATGGCCAGTTCATTATTTAAAGGGGTCAGTAGTTTATTTTGGTATGTGTATCCAAAAGGAGCATGGCCCACACGTTCACCAATTTCCCGTTTGCGTTCAATCATTTCTCGGGTCCGGTCGGGAATTGATTTTGCGTCCCAAAGCGCCAAGATGCAGATGGCTTCTAAAACTTTTTTCCCACTATTCGTTTTTGAATCCAGTCCTTCTGCGACAGAAACAAATCTTATCTTATGTTCTTCAAATAAATTGAGCAGTTGATTATGGAGACGAATTATCCTGGTTAAGCGGTCTAAACGGGCGACAATGAGCACTGCAACTTTACCTTGCTTAATCAAAGAGATTAGTTTTTTCAAGTTTGGTAACTCCAGGCTGGCACTGTTGGATTCAATATCACGGAAGATCTTCTTAATTTCCAGCCCGTGTTCTTCACTCCATTTTCGGATGATTTTGGCTTGATTTCGTGTGCCCAAATTTTTTGGAGTTGGACGGTGGTTGTTTAAACGGGTATATCCGTAAATACTCATTTTTATTAACTTGAATAGAGTAGGAGTATTTGATAGATAATGATCAAAATACTCATAAAAAACTCACCTGATCAGGCTAATCAGTTTTCTTCTTCACCAATTAAATCAAAATAAATGTCTCTAGCATGATTCAAGTGAGTCCGCATAATAGCTTGAGCTTCTTCGGAGTTTTTTTGACGGAGAGAATCCAGCAAACATTGATGGTCATCCAGAACAATGGTGTGTAATTTTTTCTCTTGCATCAGTTCGATCAATTTTGTCCACATCGGAGAATGTTGCTGTTGGTCCCAAAGATAAGCAGTTAAAGTTTCTAAAACACTGTTTCCAGTGGCTTTAGCAACCAGCAAATGAAATTCGCGGTCACCATCTGCACCTGTCATGTTATCATGCACCATTTTTTCTATAGCCTGCTCAAGTTGTTCCAGACAGTCCGTCCCAATTCTTTGTGCCGCTAGCGCCGCGTTGGCACCCTCAATTTCTTTCCGTGCTTCGATTAACTCCAGTGGACCAGGGCCTATGTCTATAGTGTTATTACGTAATTTCAGGTCTGGACTTGAAGTATTCAAAACATAAATTCCGGAGCCAACACGTACTTCAACCATCCCTGAAATTTCAAGTGCAATCATCGCTTCACGTACAGTCGGACGACTGACTTCGAGCTGTTTTGCAAGCTCCCGTTCGGGTGGTAGGCGCTCACCGGGATTGAGTTTCCCTTTCTTGATTAATTTAGAGATTTGCTCTGCAACTTGTTCAAAACGACGTTGTGACTGTACTGCTTTTAGAAGCATTTGTTTGTTCTAAATGATGATGTATTGTAATGTCGAAAAGCTAAAACATAGTTATGAAAGGCATGTATAGAGGTCTCTGAAGATCTCATCTAAACTTAGAACATGAATCCTCATTTTTCTATAGAAAATGGTCAAGTGTTTTCTGGTTTTTTGGTAAAAATAATAATTGGTCTTACTATTTTACCACTTGACTGGGAGCTTTGAGTGAGTTAGAATTAATTCCAGGATTTTGTCGTTCATAAATTTGGTGAATCTTTTCAAAATATGTTGTTTTATGGGTTTCCTCAGAACAATGTAATTTGAGGAAAAATTGAAAAATATTTGTGAGGAGGAGAACATGTCATTTGGAAGGAATATCCGAGGAGAGTGTGAGCGGATTCTTGGAAAAGAGTGGGTCAAGGATGATCCGGTAACACTATACACTTATCGATGTGACGGACTGACGCTTTATACTGCTCCACCAATGGGGGTGTTATTTCCCGGAACAGTTGAGGAACTGGTGTCTGTTGTAAAATTACTCTATCAACACAAAATTAGCTTTATCGCACGTGGCGCTGGTACAGGACTTTCCGGAGGAGCGGTTCCTCAGGAGGGGAGTGTCATTATCGAGATGGCTCGTTTCAAGGAAGTGCATGAGGTTGATTGGATTAACCGCACCATTACAGTTGGTCCAGGTGTGATCAATTTACGCATCACTGAACATGTACATTCTAAGGGCTACCATTACGCACCCGATCCATCCTCGCAAAAAGCCTGCACTATCGGAGGCAATGTTGCTGAAAATTCTGGTGGTCCTCATACCTTAAAATATGGTGTGACAGTCAATCATGTGCTTGGTTTGGAAATGGTTTTGCCTGACGGAGAACATGTCAAGCTTGGAGGTAATCATCTTGGAATGCCAGGTCCTGATTTGCTGGGTTTGGTAATCGGCTCAGAAGGCACATTCGGAATTATTACGAAAATCATTTGTCGCTTAACCCCCAATCCCGAAAAAGCAGTAACAATGCTCGGAATTTACAAATCGGTTCATGAAGCTTGTGAATCCGTTTCGAGTATCACTCGTCATGGCATAATCCCGGCTGCCATGGAAATGCTGGACAAAATCACTATTTCTGCAGTCGAAAAAGCACTCAAGCCAGGCTTTCCGCTAGATGCTGAAGCTGTGCTGATTGTAGAACTGGACGGTTTGACTGATGGACTGGATAATGATGCTGAATTCGTTGAAAAATTGCTCAAAAAATCCGGAGCAACCAAAGTCAATCGTGCTCGAGATGAAGCCGAACGTGCCAAAATATGGCGTGCACGTAAAGAAGCTTTTGGCGCGATTGGTCAAATTTCACCGAGCTATTATGTGCAGGACGGAGTGATTCCACGTAGTAAACTTCCCAAAGTGTTGGATGAAATTGCCGAAATTGGGAAAAAACATGGTTTGACTGTAGCCAATGTTTTTCATGCCGGAGACGGGAATTTGCATCCTTTGATTCTCTATAATTATGAAAATCCGGAAGAAGTAGAAAAATCACATTTGATCGGTGAAGAAATTTTATCATCGTGCATTCGTCATGGTGGGACACTTTCTGGTGAACATGGTATAGGCATTGAAAAAGCGGAATGGATGGCAGATCTTTATCCTAGAAGTTCGCTCGATAATATGCAAAATGTGCGGGCTTTTTTCAATCCAGAGAATTTGCTCAATCCTGGAAAGCTTTTTCCACAACCAGGACGTTGTTCAGAATCAAAAAGTGGAACTTCTCCACAGAATTTCCCGGCTTTAGATAAATCAAAGATGGTGGCTGCGAAATCAGGAATTGCAGTATGAGTAAATTTGAATCAGGTTCCTTGGAAGAAATACAAAGCTGGGTTTCTTCATGCATCGAAGATCAAAAAGCATTTCGAATTTGCGGAAATGGAACACGTTTTGTGACCAAAGTTTCCGGAAATTCCGAATCGATTTCTAGCAATATCCTTTCAATGCAAAAACTCAATGGGACACGCTTTTTTGATCCAGATGATATGGTCGTCGGTGTGGAAGCAGGGATGAGCATCCGGACTCTGCAGAAAATGCTGGCCGAACGGAACATGATGCTGCCTGCTAATCCGTGGTTTCCGGATTCTTGCATTGGATCAGTAGTGGCATGTAATGATTTTGGGCCGAACCGTATGAACATGGGTGGACTCCGGGATTGCATAATCGGCATCGAATACATAAATGGAAAAGGTGAAATCGTAAATGCTGGAGGAAAGGTAGTAAAAAATGTTTCCGGCTATGACTTGACACGAATGATGTTAGGAAGTCAGGGCGGATTGGGTGTCATCACTGCTATCAATTTTAAGGTTATGCCACTGCCTGTCGAACCTCATGGGATGCATGGAATTTTCAAAGATGAAGCATGGTTGCCGCAAGTTGGAGAGATACACAAACGTCGAATCCCACTGGATTGGATTCAGGCCTTATTAACACCTGACTTAAGCTGGATTTTAGGGCTGGGGTATTCCGGGAACGCACTTAATCGAAACCGAATTGAAAGTGAAATCCGTGAAGTTTTTGGTAAAACTCTGGATGTTCACCCTGAAGGCGGATCATTCCCCGGGCAGAAATTTACTCCTGGAGAACAAAGGTTTGGGGGGTTTCTAAAAGCGATTCGTGATGCATGGGAAATGGAGGACTCGCATTTTCATGTTTTTGCAACTTTACCGACTGAAGAAATACTTTGCTTTCCTTTTGAAAAATTCCGAAAAGAAAATTTCAAAATTACCGTTCATCCTACTGGAGGAGATATTCATTTTATGCTCAAAAGTACTGACATGAAAAAACAGCTTCAGTATCTTGAAAAAATCAAATCGGTCCTTGTTCATTCAGAAAGTAAACTCCGCTGGGTCAGTGCTGCCAATGAAGGTTCGTTTCAGGAGCTGGGAAGATTCGGCGTCGCGAATGGTTACTTTTTGACACAGAGACTCAAACGACATCTGGATCCATCTGGTGTTTTTTTTGCCCCCTACTACGATTTGGAGTTTGATGCATGAGTATAAATTATTATAATAAAACTACAGTTTCGACTAAAAAACTTTTCCGCGATGCCGAATTTGACAACATTCTTAAATGCGTTCACTGTGGACTTTGTCTTGACAGCTGTCCTACGTACAGGGAATTAGAAGATGAAAAAGATTCACCCCGGGGACGGCTCTATTTAATGCGTGGCCTGTGGGAAGGAGAACTGGAGGTGAATAAGCCAGTGATTGAGCCTTTGAGCCGTTGCATCAATTGTCGTGCCTGCGAAAGTGCCTGTCCCTCAGGCGTGCCTTATGGTGAATTACTGGAAAAAACGCGCAGCATCATTTTGGAAAATACCCAACAAAGTTTGAAAGAGCGGGTGCTTCGGAGACTCTTGCTGAAAGGTCTGTTACGCTCCACAAGCTTGTTGATTACAGCAAGCCGTCTCCTAAAAATTTATGCAGCCACAGGATTACCCAAATTGATCACAAAAACGTTTGTAGGAAAACTGTTTCCGAGATCCTTTGTCTTTCAACAACATTTGCTGCCCAACTTTTCAGGTAAGTCTTTCAAACTAAAATACGCCGATGAAGTTATTTCATCTGAAGTCTCAGAAAAAATAAAACCATATACTGGACCTTCCGGGAAATCTAAAAGATTAAAATCTAAACCAAGGGTTGGAATGTTTTCCGGATGCATTATGGATGTTTCGGAAGCGGCAATTCACGAATCAACGCTGACTTTGTTGCATCATATCGGTTGTGAAGTGGTTGTCCCTGGCAATCAGGTATGTTGTGGTGCAATCCATGTTCATAGCGGTGACAGGGAAACTGCTCGTGAACTTGCACTGAAAAATCTGGTAGCTTTTGAGCCTCGTCATTTAGATGCAATAATCACGAATGCCGCAGGTTGCGGAGCACAGTTGAAGGAATATAATCTCCTTTTTTCAAAGGAAACTTCTGAAGCTAAAAAAGGCGTAAGGTCCACTGCCGATTGGCAAAACTTTGAAAAGAAAATTATTGATGTCCTAGAGTTTCTTTCCCGCTATCCGAAATTGTTGGAGAAACTTTCCTGGCGCGAAGATGAAGATACTGTGCTTTATGACGCACCATGTCACCTGATACATGCTCAAAAAGTGGATGAAAATCCACGCCAGCTCCTCAACAATTTATCAGGAGTAACACTGGTGCCGCTCAAAGAGTCGGACTGGTGTTGTGGTTCCGGTGGAATTTACAACCTCGTCCACCCTGAACTATCTGGAGCAGTTTTGAAACGGAAAACTGAATCAATTCGTCAAGCATTGACTACAAACCCCAAAGCGACTAACATTATCACTGGAAATCCCGGATGCCTTTACCAAATTCGTGCAGGAATCCGAAGTGAAAATATAGA
>JAKUUI010000246.1 GCA_022448485.1 SAR324 cluster bacterium | reverse complement strand
TTCGTGCCGTTATGGTATGCTTTGCTTTCGATCAACTTTTCTGTTACCCGCTTGGATGCCCCCATCACACTGGATGGATTGACTGCTTTATCAGAAGATACAAGGATAAATGATTCAACCCGATGGTGCACAGCAGCATCAACTAAATTCTTGGTGCCGAGAATATTATTTTTAACGGCTTCGTCAGGATTAAGTTCCATGAATGTTACGTGCTTATGTGCAGCGGCATGGAAAATAATTTGTGGTTGGTAGCGGTCGATAATTCTAAAAACCTTGAGTCGGTCACGGATATCACCAATAATGGTCGTACGGTTTAGGTCTGAGTGGATCTCGGCTAATTCATGCTCAATGTGGTATAGGCTATTTTCGCCTCGGGCGTAAAGAATTAATTGTTCCGGTTTGAACTGTGAAATCTGTCGACATAATTCGGAACCTATTGATCCTCCAGCACCAGTTACCATTACTCGTTTGCCAGTTAGTGATTCGGAAACTTCAGCGAGATCAATCTGAGCAGTCTGTCGATTCAGCAAGTCTTCAACTTGAACATTCCGAATCTGACTAATACTGACGTTTCCTGAAAGAATTTCGTCAATACTGGGCATTATCTTGAATGTACATCCTTTTTGTTTGCAGAAGTGGATAATTTCACGTTTTTTTGTCCCTTCCGCGTTTGGCATAGCAATAATCACGGTATCAATTTGGCGTCGTCGAACAATATAGGTCAAATCGCGTGTGGTACCAAGGATATCAAGTCCGTGAATTCGTTTGCCTACTTTTTCCCGATTATCATCAATAAAACCAATCGGGAAATATCCTTTGTCTGGATTTTTACGTATGTTTCGTAGGACGTTGACTCCTAGGTCCCCGGCACCAATGATCAAGACATGTTTGCGGGGAACTGCAACCCGATTTTTTTTCCACTCCTCCGATAACCGCGGTGAAAATCTCAATCCGTTAGTAAGGATAAAATTGTAGAATCCATCAATTAGCTGAAATGTGACGATATCGCTAATCGAAGTCTGTTTGGCAATGCTGTTTGTGATTATAAGCAATGTGGGAATAAGCAGAACTGTAGAAAGCCCAATGGCGGTAGTTAGTAATGTGAATTCGTATACGCTGGCAAAACGCCATATTTGTTTGTGGCATTGGAATGCCAAAGAAATTGTAATCCGTATCACAGTTACAGCGGCGATAATAGCAAGGAGATTTCTGCCAGACTCCCCCGATATTTCTATTTGCTGGGCAAAGCTCAAGTTTAAAAATTTACTAGTGCAAAGGGTAAGAAAAAGAGCCGTATTAATTAATAGAAGATCAATCGACATTGAACTAATTAATTTGGTTCGCACCTTCAACATGTTTTCCTTTCTGTTATTTGGAAGTAAACCTCGTTTAATTGTTTTCCTAAAATTTGCCAGTTGTATTTCTCTTCAATTAGTTTTCTGCCTGAATTACCAATTGATCTGCGGAGTTCCCTGTCGTCGAGCAACATGTTGACGTGATTTGCAAAATTAT
>JAKUUI010000245.1 GCA_022448485.1 SAR324 cluster bacterium | reverse complement strand
TGGGGGTGATATTTCCGCCTTCAAAATATCCTCCTCCCATCATTACGATATTTTTAATTTTTGGCAGGATTTGGGGGGCTTTAATCATGGCCATTGCTACATTTGTCAAAGGCGCAAAGCAGCAAATCGTGATTGAATTGTCTTCAGCTTCCAGTAAGGTCTCAATGGTCCAGTCCACTCCGTGCTGCTTTTGCAGGGACATTGTTGGTGGTGGAAGCTCTGCACCGTCCAACCCTGTTTTCCCATGCACATGCTCTGCTGTGACCAAAGGCCGTACCAGCGGTCGTGAACATCCAGCAAATACTTTAGTTTCCGTTTTGTTTGCGAGCTCACATAGAATCAACGCATTTCTGGAAGTTAATGATAATGGAACGTTTCCGGCAACTGTGACAATTCCGAGAACATCAAGCTCTGCAGGAGAAGCCAGTGCCAGCAAGATTCCAATAGCATCATCCTGACCAGGATCTGTATCAATGATTATTTTTTGAGAGGGCATGAAAAAAGAGTTGGGTGCGGGGTAAAGTGGGTAGAGGGGTGTCGGGCGATGAAAAACATCACCCTAAACACCTAAATAATTTAGTCACCCGTCTTTATTTAGACTACTGAACGGGGCATTTATTGTCACTCATGTAGTCATGCACTTTGATTTTACCAGAAATAATGCCTTTGCGGACTTGCTCCACTTTGGATTCCATTGCTCCTGAGACCAATTTAGCATTGTGCTCATCAAGTGACCAGCCTACTCCGTCTTCAGCAAGTCCAAGAGTTTTCACACCTGCTTTCCATGTTCCATTTCGGGCAGATTTGAATACTTCATATGCAGCAACATCGACGCGCTTGAGCATGGAAGTTAAAACGGAACCGGGCTGGAGGTGGTTCTGATTACTGTCTACACCAATAGAAAGTTTGTTGTTGTCTGCGGCCGCTTGTAATACTCCAAGCCCGGTACCTCCGGCAGCAGCATAAACGATATCAGCCCCACTGTCATACATGGTCTTTGCCAACTCTGCTCCACGTGCAGGGTCATTCCAGGCAGCTGGTGTTGTTCCAGTCATTTTTTGATAAACAGTTGAGCCTGAGTTCATATACTTGACTCCCTGTACATATCCACATGCAAATTTGTGGATCAATGGGATATCCATTCCACCAACAAAACCGACTTTTCCTGTTTTACTTTTCATTGCCGCCAAAACACCTACCAGGAAAGAACCTTCGTGTTCCTTGAAGGCAATGCCTTGAACGTTTGGTAAGTTCAACCAGTTTACGTCGATGATGCTGAATCTGGTGTTTGGAAATTCTTTTGCGATCTTCTCTACTGCGGCAGCCTGCGCAAACCCAACTGCAAGTATCGGATCTGAACCACGCTGGGCAAGTTTACGCAGGAACTGCTCACGCTGAGCTTCCTGCTGTACCTCAAATTCTCGGTACTTGATGCCTGTTTCTTTGCGGAACTTTTCAAGTCCATTCCAAATGCCTTCGTTGAATGACTTGTCAAATTTACCACCCATGTCAAAAAGCACAGCCGGTTTGAAAGCCAT
>JAKUUI010000244.1 GCA_022448485.1 SAR324 cluster bacterium | reverse complement strand
TAAAAGTCCTTTTCTATTATCTTCTCTATTGCCATTTCAGGGATAGTTCAACTTAGACCCTTAATCTATGGGTGCCACTACAAATCTTTTCCACAACCTTATCTCACATCTGGGTCCCGGATCAAGTTTGGGATTTCAAAAGAAATACTTTCCAGCAAGCCCTTAGTAGGTTTTTTCTCGATGTGTTCTGCTTAAATCGAAGTGGGGTCTGCACTGGAGTCTGTCCAATCGGGTTCGAAACCTAGAACGGTAACATCCGGAGAGAGGTAAGGGTTGAATAGAAAATTGTGCCAGTAAGTGAATTCATATACTGGTTTTTTTTTTCAGCAAGACTTTAATACCAGCTGGAACTCGGAATTTTTGCTGCTGGAAGTCGAATTCAAGTACACAGCGCTGATTTTTCGTGAGCCTATTCACTGTTTCTGAATTCATTGAAAACACGCCTGTCATCAGACCACTAAAATTTTCCACATTTTGGTAGAATGTCGAAGAGAGAAGTTGAATCGCTTTTTTGTATCTTTCCTGAGGATCCTGTGTTTTCAGCGCCATGAAACGAAATTGAAGGATACTATCCTGAAGCAGGTCCGGAACAAGTAATAGCGTCACAGCAGAAGCCACCTCTTTTCCATCTTCCAGAAGAACATCAGGTCTCATTCCAGGTGTGGGTCGCCCCTCACCATTTCGCATTGCATACTGCCTTATCCTGCACTGCCAGCCTATAAAATGATTCTGAATCGGCAGTCGTTCATATTTCTGGTTGGAGTCACTTTCTATCGTCTCTGCTTCCATAAAAATATTTGCACTTTCTCTTTAATTTGGTGGAAAGTGAATCAGATCAACTCCATGGAAAAGGACTGTTTGAGACCGGATGCAGCTTGCCCTCCTCAAAACGTGAAAAACTAAACGGTTCCAGCAGTTTACTTTTTTCACCCATGATCAACTCAGCAACAAGTTTTCCTACTCCAATCATTTTGTAGCCGTGATTTGAATCGGCAATCACATAGCAGTTTTCGTGATACTCATCAAATACAGGGAAACTGTCTGGAGCAAGTGCTCCCAATCCTCCTGAAGGATCGCCGCGGTAAAGATCTCTTTTACCTTCAAAACGTTTCTGGCAGAAAGCTAGGGCAGCACACCACATGTCAACAAAGTCTTTGCCAACCACAAAGTCTGGAGATTCAGGACCATAGGGATCAACACTAAAATCATCACCTGTTGTGTCCACGTTATATGGAGCTGCTCCTCCCTGTACTCCATCAAAGATGAAATCAGGCTTGTAATAAATACCCCACATTTTATCAGTGATCAAACGTCCGTCAATGTCAGAGTAGAGTGGTGCATCAGTATCAACATGAATAACCGGAGGCATTTTACCATCATTGGTTTTAAGCATATTTGGGTCAACACCTAGAGTTCCTTCCTGGAGGCAGTAGTAGCGCCACATTTCTACATTTTCATGAATTTCATTTCCATCCTTAACTCTGATTTTCGCAGGAAGGTCCAACATTTTCCAGAAAGTATTTATCCAAGGGCCAGCGCTGACAACTACATAATCCGTCTGAAT
>JAKUUI010000243.1 GCA_022448485.1 SAR324 cluster bacterium | reverse complement strand
AAGCGTGTTCCTTACCGGCTGCCTCAAATGCTGAAAGCAATTAAAAGTGGCAAATCTATTTTTATTGTAGAAGGAGAAAAGGACGTTGAAGCAGCAATTAAAATTGGAATACCAGCTACAACATTTCCGGGTGGATGTGGAAAGTGGAGAGATGAATACTTGGAATATTTCAAGGATGCAATCGTGTATTGCATTCCTGACAACGACAGCCCGGGGCGAAAGGGAATGAACTTGATTGCATCTAAAATTAACACAGTTGCGAAGAAAGTACATTGGCTCGAGTTACCTGGAGTTCAGCTAAAAGGTGACCTGAGCGACTGGCTAAGCATTGCTGGAAATGATATCCAGGCATTTCGCAAACTGACTCAAAATGCCCCAGATTGGGAAACGGAAAGTTCTTACAAACACAAAGCAGTAGCAAAAAATGGGATTTTTGAAACAGATGAAACCATACCGGTAGAATGGCAGGATCCTATACCACTCGTGAGGGAAGAAGAGGAAGCGCAGCCCTACCCTGTAGAGGATTTGGGACCTGTCATAGGCGAAGCCGTCAAAGAGTTTCAGAACTACGGTAAACAGCCTATTTCGATGGTTGGCAGCTCTGCGTTGGCTACAGCCTCACTGTGTTGCCAGGGGCTTGCTGATGTGGCCCGTGACAACCAAAACACCAGCCCCATCTCACTCTCGTTTTTGCCCATTGCTGAGAGCGGAGAACGAAAAACCAGTACAGATAAAGCATTCTCTAAATCACTGAGGGAATGGCAACGGGACAAAGCTGAAGAGACTAAAGATGCAGTTAAGAAATCTGTTGCTCAACACGCAGCATGGGATTCAGAACGTACCGGTCTTTTGACCGCGATCCGTGAAGCAAAACGATCATCAAAACCGATCAATGGGAAATCATTGGACAGACTCAAAAATGATTTGGAAAGTCACGAATTAGACGAACCCGAAATATTATATCCTCCAAGACTATTTTTTGAAGATACCAATGCAGAAGCACTAGCATATTTTGCAGCAAAAGGTTATCCATCATTTTCACTTTGGTCAGACGAAGCAGGCCTGACCATTGGCAGTCATGGTATGAGAGATGACCGCATGATGGGGTTTCTCGCACTGTTGAACCGACTGTGGGATGGCGGTGAGTTTGAGCCAAGTCGAAAAGTGGCAAAGACGGCCCCGATAATCGGTAGGCGTTGTACAGTTAATTTGATGTTGCAAAATTCAATTCTTCAACACTGGCAGGAAGCAGGAAAAGGAATGACCAGGGGTATTGGTGCATTTGCAAGGTTTTTAATACTGAAGCCCATTTCAACAATGGGGAGCCGTGAGTATCAAGAGCCACCGGAAATACTTCCAAAAATGGATCGATTTCATAGCAGAGTACGTGAAATCATGCTTTCACATCCTTTACCACTTAACGATCAAGGACAACTAAGTCCACCAACTCTCAACATTTCCCATGAAGCAAAACAAGAATGGATTAAACAATTCAACACAATCGAGTCTGCTTTGAAGCCTAAGGGGATATTTTCTGATATTCCAGACTTTGCAAGCAAATTTGGGGAACAAGCCGCAAGAATTTCAGGAGTGTTACACATTTTTGAAAATGGGCCTATCGGAAGAATTGGATTGGAGACTATGCAAAGAG
>JAKUUI010000242.1 GCA_022448485.1 SAR324 cluster bacterium | reverse complement strand
AATCGGTTCATGGTCCGGTGTTTTGAAAATGGCATCAACTCAAAGCCGGTAACAGAAATGGAAAAATCGGATGTGATCTTTGTGTTCAACTCTGATCTACCCTCAGAATATCCTGTCGGGGGTAATTCGGCTCGTAAAGGAGCAATATTCACTGGCACCGATATTATCATTGCGAATCCACGTAAAGTTATTTTGAAAAATGAAGCGAATATAGACATTCGCCTTAATTTCACCCTAGGGTCAGATGCAGCCGTGGTAAACCGAATTTCTCGTATCTTGATTGACCAAGGCATAGTCGATACAAAAAAAATCAAGTCTGCTGTTCCAAATTATGACGAAATGGCACAGTCTTTAGCCTCATGCACGGCGGAAGCTACGGAAAAAACGACAGGAATTTCAGATGAAGTGCTAACACGCGCGGCAAATAGGTTTGGACGCACAGCAGACAGGTACCTTCTCATTGGAAACGATATATTCGACACTGGACAAGGTGAGGATATTTTAAATGCTCTTCTTAATTTATCTATCCTTGTACACCATGGCGCGGAAGGTAGTGTCAGCATCTTCCCTCCTAGGGAACATTGCAACTCGCAAGGAGTTAATGACATGGGTTGCACACCTGAGTTTCTCCCTGGATATCGTCCAATCACAGACTCCAACGCTTTATCCTCGCTAGCCAGCGAATGGGGTGTAGACTCTCTTCAGTTTAGTAGTGACAACCCTGCTAATGATCTGCTTAGAAACTGCGCTGATGGAACTATTAAGTTTTTGCACATTGCAGGCGAAGACCCGGTTCACTCCTTTTACAAAGGGTCCGAAATTAAAAATGCGCTTCAAACAGTCCCATTTCTCGTCGTTCAAGATGTCTATATGACAGAAACTGCAAAGTTAGCTGACATCATCCTTCCCACAACAACATACACTGAGAAAGAAGGATCTTTCACTAACATGACACGTCATGTGCAAAAAGTAACTCCGGCAACATCACCGCAAAATCAATCACGTACAGACCACGATATTTTTGTTCAATTGGCAGAAGTATTTGGAAATAAACTTAAAAATTCTTCAGTCGCTGAAGTACAAGATGAGATATCAAAAACGGTTCCGATTTACAAGGGAACACTTCCTGGAACAAAATCCAGACAATGGAGTCCGGAAGGATTTAAGCATGCCCCTTGTTTCCAGATTCCAGGTACGCCACAAGTAACGCAACGAAAGAAAGATTTTCCATTTCAACTAGTTTCCAACAACCATATGTTTCACATTGGAAGTTATACCCAATACGCCAAAGCATTAACAGACATCGGCCCAGAGTGCGTCGCAGAACTGCACCCTGAAGATGCGGAAGCCTTGGGTGTTAATGATGGCGACCGAATTGTGATTGAATCGAGCACCCATAAAGTAGAAGTTCCTGTGATGGCGAACACTGTTACAGTCAAAGGCATGGTATATCTTCCTAAAAACTGGGTAGAGATACCAGTCAATATGCTTAGAAATGGCGAAGAAGGACCTGTTTCAATTAAGATATCAAAGGCAAATTGATTTAATAAAGGTTTGTTAAAACTTTTATTACTAATAGCACGACACTATGTCTGACTTAAAAGAAAATCTGCATACTGATCACATGGTCCTGAATATGGGACCATCCCATCCGGCAACTCACGGCACGGTAAAATTT
>JAKUUI010000241.1 GCA_022448485.1 SAR324 cluster bacterium | reverse complement strand
GAAAACGACATCCGCGCCGGAGTAGATGCTATCAGCCAAGTGAATGTTGAATACCTTCCTGATAAATACAAGAAAGCTCTAAAAACTTCACAGTTGCAGGTACTGGCCACTTTTGATCTTGTTGAAGCTGTCCACCAGAGTGACCAGCATCTTAATGAATTCATCCCAAGCTATGAAGACCTGCATCAGCTTGTAAGAAGAACCCAGTTTGAGGTTAGAAAAATTGAGTATGACATTCATGAACTTGAACAACGTAAGATGCGACTTGAACGTAATGAGGAATCTGTTGATGCTCTGATCATGAAGCAAATCGGAGAAAGCATTGAAACATTTCAGGAGATGAAAGATGAACTGGAAAAGAAAATCCCTTCACAATGGGAATCCGAAAGAGATAAATTCGAAAAACTCAATAAAGAAGCTCGTTCCGTCCGTCAGAAATATAGAAGAAACTCAGATAGTGCCTACGAACCTCTGAGCCAACTCGGCGCTATCCTGCTTCAAACGCCAATGCTTATTAATATCGAGAATCAACTCAAATCCATCAAGTCAGTGATTGAAGAGGAACAACCTGATTCTGCCATGCAACGAATCAAGGAAATTGAGTCAAGACTTGGAAATATTGCAGGTGCAAGTCCCATTAAATCAAAATTTTCCAAGGCACGTCGTGCATTGAAAGGGAAGAAACCTAATCCTGAAAAAGCTCTGCAACAGTGGCAGCTTGGAATGTCTGTCTATTATCAGGAAATTGAATGGCGTCAACTCGCAGTTAATAAACTTGCTCAGCCCCTGGCTAATTATGAAATGCTGCTCAAGGATTCAATTGGATTAAGAATGCAGAAAAAACTCAATAAGGATCAGGCCATAGCTGTTGCTGCCTGCAAATCTTCACATGAAGATATCTCTTTGTTTTTTTAAACCTCTCTTTTAATAACCAACTTTAAGTTTTCCTCATGGCTGGTCGTACAAAATCACTCCAGAACATAACCATGTCTGGAGGTGGAGCATATTCACTTGCCACCAAAGGAGCAGAAGATGTAATAAACACTGCTACACAGATCGTGCTGGAAGCTCTTGACTCAATTAATATTTCTGAGAATCAAGTTCTATTTACTTTCTCAGACATGGGAACTGCTGATGGGGGAACCTCGCTCAAGATGGTTGAAAAATTCATCCATTCCCTCCAGAAAATAGCACCTGAAATCAATATAAATATCGTCTATGCTGATCAACCAAAAAACGATTTTAATGGACTGGTGCAAACTATACTGGGTTTAGGCCATTTTAGAAGTTATCTGGAGACCACTGAAAACGTTTTTCCTCTTTTCTCTGCGAATTCCTTTTACAAACAAATCCTTCCGGACAATACTTTGGATTTTGGTTTCTCCGCAACAGCCATGCACTGGCTAAGTGCTAAACCTTGTGACATTAGTCATCATGTACACATGGTTGGCGCTCAGGGTGAGGAATATTTACGTTTTTCAGAGCATGGGAAAAAGGATTGGGAGAGCATCTTACTTCATCGTGCACATGAACTTAAGAAGGGAGGGCAGCTGGTATTGCTTAATTTCTGCCGGGATGAAAACGGCAAATACCTGGGTAACACGACGGGTGTGAACATGTTCACCAACTTTGCCGATATCTGGCAGGATTTTTTGGATCAAGGACGAATCCGACCCGAAG
>JAKUUI010000240.1 GCA_022448485.1 SAR324 cluster bacterium | reverse complement strand
CCGGAATCTTTGCAAAGGAAGAAATACGATATGTCAAAGGACTGGGAGCAGTCCTGCGGGAACAACCGTCAATTCAGAGTAAAAAACTCACAAAACTTTCTCGCGGCACAAAAGTTCTGGCATTAGAGGCAAAAGGTATTTGGCATAAAGTTATTGCAGGAGAAATTCAAGGCTGGCTTGTGCGGGGACAGATAACAAATATTCCTGTTAAAATCAAAAAATTAGTTTTGGGACAAAAAATTCGACTGACTTCCTCTTCAGGACGGAGGATACGCTTACGTACTTTTTCTGCAATAGTTGGAGTGAAGGGTCTGGTTGACAGTAAAGGTAAAAAAATCAGCCCCTATCAAACGGATTATGCGGCACTGGAGTGGTTGGAAAATCAACCATCGGATGAAGAAAACTCTGTTCTATTTTTAACATTATCAGAGTAAAGACTATATGAATCTTTTCAGTAACCACCTTTGGTTTTATATTTTTATTATTTCTTTTGTCTTTGCAAGTTTTGGAAATGCACAGGAATTTCGGCTTAGGGCTCACCACCTTTTTTGGAAAAACCAAGAAGCAAATACTGAACGGGAAATTGATTTCGGCCGCGGTGTATCAGCAAAAATACTTGGTAAATATCCTATTTTACGAGATGAGAGAACAGTCCGCTACATATCCCAAATTGGTACTGGGATTTCAGCACAACTTGGACGTCCAGAATTAAGATACTATTTTGGGATTCTAGACACGGATGAGATAAATGCATTTGCCGCTCCTGGTGGTTATATTTTTGTCACACGAGGAGCATTGATTCTGATGAGCAACGAAGCTCAACTTGCAGGTGTTCTGGCTCATGAACTGGCACACGTAGATCAAAAACACATAGTTCGAAAACTCAAACTTCAAAGCACAGACCGTTCTGTTACTTCTGGAATTGCACAGGTTTTGGGCGGGGCAACACTTTCTGCAAAAATTGCTCTGGAACGCCTGAATGACCTTGCCTTTAAAATGCTGATGGAGGAAGGTCTCTCCAAAGAAGATGAAGCAGATGCAGATCAAAAAGCTTTGGAAATGCTGACGTCCCTTGGTTACGATCCGCAAAGCTATCTGGATTATCTCCAATCCTTGAAACCGTATCTAGAACAGGGTCAAGCAAAAGTCCTTTCCAAAACTCACCCTACAATTATATTTCGATACAACAATCTACGCGAGTTTATCATGAAGAATGACCTCGAGAATTTTAAAGGGAAGAAAAATGAAAAAAGATTTCAGAAGAAAATCGCTACTCTTTAGTATTTTGATTTATAGTTGTTTTGCTTCAGCCCAACTAAAAGCCGATGATACTCATTACAAAAATATGCTGGTTGGTGAACGAGCGGCAACAATGGGTGGAACCTACGTAGCTATTTCTGATGACAGTACCGGATGCTACTATAATCCTGCAGGTATCGCCTATGCGGTTGGCGACAGTCTTTCGGGCAGTGGTAACGTGCTGCACAAAATGAAAACTGTCTACTCTGAGACAATTGGTACCGAAGATTGGGTCCGTGAAAGCGAAACGCTTGTGCCTAACTACTTTGGCGTACTCAAAAAATACAAATCTTACTCGTTTTGCTTTTCATATGTGGTCCCGGAAGCTTTTATTGAACACCAGGATCTGGTTTTCGATAGTCCGTTGAGTACCGTCAAAAAATATTACCAAAGCCTCCACT